>JAEDML010000044.1 GCA_016303035.1 Clostridiaceae bacterium
GTAACGCCGGATGCCGGCGAGGAGGAGATTAAAAACGCCTACTATGCAAGGGTAAGCGAGAGCGGTGCGGACAGCGACAAATTAAGCGAGATCGATGAAGCCTACAGCGAGATTATGAATAATCTTAAAAATCCGAGCAACAACACCGAAGACGAGACCGAAATATCGGCGGAAAATACGGATTTGCCCGAAACAAATTCCGAAAATCCGGAGAATTCCGTGGGAAAGCACGCCCAAAAGCGCGAGCCCAATAAGATAATAGGTAAAATATCGGATTTTTTTGCGGCACTTCTTAATACCAAGGAAAAAAGGACAGTTGCTATGTGGGCGGGCATTGCCGCTGCGGCAGTTATCGCGGTGCTTGTAATTGCTTTGAATATAAAGTCCGACAAGGTCGGAAAGGCACTCAATTCGGATGTTTATGACAGGGTTCAGGTCACCGTGACCCAAAAGATGATTTCGCTCGAAAATGACAGTTCTTCCGAAACAACAGATGACGAGTACACTTCGGAGGACGGGGATTATTACGATTACAACGGCGAATACGGCGATGTCTATTATGACGAAAACGGCAGTATGGTTACCGAGGGAACCGATACATCTTCTCAAATAGACCGGTCTTATGAGCAGGAAGACGAAATCTGCGTAATGAAAAAGGACGGAGATACTATTTACGAGGAGGGGCTTGGCGGAAAATACTACCGTTACAGCCGCGACGGACATAAATATATTCTTTATTATGACGATTTTTACGGAATAAAGGCTGATAACGGCGACTGGGTAGAGATGGATGCCGATAATTACGGCTTGGCGCCGGTATTCGATTTTTCGGTGCTTGACGGAATAAAAAAATCCGACCTAAAAAAAACAAGTGACGGTTATGTTCCTAAATCCGATACGGAGGATATTTTCTTTAAGGTTCTGCAAATTCAGAATAAAGAGAATTATACCAACTGTAACATAAAATTTTATTTTAAGCAGGGTAAGATAACAAAAATTTCCGCAACCTATATTTACAGCGATTCTTATGATGTTACGCAAAACTATAAATTTACATACAAGGATGAGGAAATAAAGGTTCCTGCCCCGACTGCCGATTCAAGTGAGGAATGAATTTGAAAAAATTTCTTTTAACATTACTTATTGCCGCGGCTCTTACCTTTTCGGTATCAGCCGAGAGCACGCAGACGCTGTTTACCGTAAAGTTCACCGACGTGGCTAATAGCACGGTTGATATTTCGGTAAATACCGATACTGTATCGGGTGTCGGCGGAATGGATATTGCGCTTTATTTTGACAATTCAATGTGGGAGCTTGTAAAAAACTCCGCAAAATGCGGCATAAAGAAAAGTGATATTTCGGTTACCGACGGCAGCGCAAGAATTATATGGGATACGGCGGAGAATGCCGAGTTGCCCGAAAAGCTTATAACCGCTTCCTTTAAAAAGCGTGATAAAACCGCCGATATAAGTGATATTCAGCTTGTTGTAAACGATTATTATGACAATACCGTTTCGATGAATGATATTGCTTATCAGGTTTCATACGAGCAAACAGAAAAGGTAGTTGCCGTGAAAACCGTAAACAAATCCGCGGTAATTGCAATTACGGTAATTGTAATTGTACTCTTAGGCGGCGCCGCGGCTTATTACTTCCTTGTGTTCAGAAAGAAAAGTTCAAAGCATTAAGCATTAAAAATGAGTCGGCATAAAGTCGGCTCATTTTTTAATGGTAAATTTTTTGTAAAATGTAGTGACACGGAATGATTATAATGATATAATTATTATATTATAATTTAGTGTAATACGGAGGAGTTGAGAATTTGAAGCTGCTTGCAATTGACGGAAACAGTATAATAAACCGCGCCTTTTACGGGATAAAGCTGCTTACTACAAAGGACGGCCGCTACACCAACGGAATTTACGGTTTTATCAATATTCTCAATAAACTGCTCGAAAGCGAACAGCCCGACTGTGTCGCGGTAGCCTTCGATCTGCGCGCACCCTCCTTCCGTCACAAAATGTACGGTGAATACAAGGCGGGCAGAAAGGGTATGCCCGACGAGCTTGCCTCCCAAATGCCGGTGCTTAAAGAATGGCTTACCCTTGCCGGTTATAAGTGCATTGAAAAAGAAGGATATGAAGCCGACGATATTTTAGGCACCCTTGCTGATATTGCCGATAAAACCGCAAATACCTGCGTTATAGCAACCGGCGACCGTGATTCGTTACAGCTTATATCGGACAATACAAGAGTCCTACTTACCGTAACTAAAATGGGCAGACCCGAAATAACGGATTATAATAAAGAAACCCTGTTTAATCGCTACGGACTGACTCCCTCTGAAATGATAGAGCTTAAAAGTCTTATGGGCGATTCTTCGGATAATATACCCGGCGTGGCAGGTGTCGGGGAAAAGACCGCGACCGACCTTATTTCACGCTTTCACAGTATAGATTATATTTATGAAAATATAGATACGCTTGATATTAAGGAAAGCGTGCGTAAAAAGCTGGTTGACGGCAAGCAAAGCGCATACCTAAGTAAAGAGCTCGGTACTATTTGCCGTGAGGTTCCGATTTCGCGCGATTACCTTGATTATCAAGTGTCCGAAAGGGATACCGCGGCTTTAGCGCGGCTTATGACCTCATTGGAATTTTTCGGGCTTATGGAGAAAATGGAAATCCGTGCCGATTTCTCTGTATCGGAGCATAAGGCTGAGGTAAACAACACCACGGTAACGGTTTGCGGCAAAAATTCTTATAAGGGCAAAAAAGCCGATATCTATTCCGAAAACGGAGAATATGCCGTTGTAGGAGAAGGATGCGTTTGCCGCGCGGACGAAGACTTTATAAAGGAACTGCTTTTAAATCCCGATATAGAAAAACGGGTTTACGACTGTAAAAATATCTATAAAAAATACGAAAACGCCGCTAATATAAGCTTCGACGCTATGCTTGCGGCATATCTGTGCAATCCGTCCGCCTCCTCCTATGCGCCCGACCGCATAGCGCAGGAGTACGGTGCAAAGTTGCCCGACATTTCGGGTGAAAGCGATGGGCTTATAAAAAATGCCTGCATTTTTTCGGACAGCTGCGACCGACTCTTAAAGGCACTTGAAGAAAGCAACCAGAAAGAATTGCTTGACGATATAGAAATGCCGCTTGCAAGGGTGCTAGGCAGTATGGAAAAAATAGGATTTTTGGTGGATGTTTCGGGCCTTGCCGATATGAGCCGTGAACTCGGTCAGCGTATTGAAGAAATAACCGCCGAAATTTACGACCTTGTAGGGTATCAATTCAATCTTAACTCTCCCAAGCAGCTTGGGGAAGCGCTTTTTGAAAAGTTGGGACTTCCCGCAAAAAAGAAGACCAAAAGCGGATACAGTACAAGCGCCGAGGTGCTTGAGGGACTGCGCGATGTTCACCCTGCTGTAGATTTGCTTTTGCAGTACCGCAGGCTTGCAAAGCTGAAATCCACCTACTGTGACGGTCTTGCGGCCTGCGTTTCGGAGGACGGGAGAATACATTCAACCTTTAACCAAACCGAGACTCGCACCGGGCGCATAAGCTCGCTTGAGCCCAATTTGCAGAATATCCCCGTCCGCACCGAGGAAGGCAGGAAATTACGCGAATATTTCACGGCGGAGGGCGGTTATGTGCTGTGCGATGCAGACTATTCGCAGATAGAGCTGCGCGTGCTTGCAAGTATCGCGAATGACGAGAATATGATAAACGCCTTTAAATCGGGCGTGGATATTCATACCGTTACGGCATCTCAGGTTTTCGGAATGCCGGTCGAAATGGTAACTCCCGTTATGCGAAGCCGCGCAAAGGCGGTTAATTTCGGTATAGTCTACGGAATAGGCGCCTTTTCGCTCTCAAAGGATATAGGCGTTACAAGAGCGGAGGCGGATAAATATATTAAAAGCTATCTTGCGGCGTATCCGTCCATTGCCTCTTATATGGAAAAGGTGATAAGCGAGGCCAAGCAAAACGGCTATGTTTCGACATATTTCGGCAGACGCCGCTATCTTCCCGAGCTTTCGTCCTCAAACGGAGCCCTGCGTGCCTTCGGCGAACGCGTAGCGCGCAACGCTCCCATTCAGGGAACGGCGGCAGATATTATAAAAATAGCCATGATAAGGGTATTTGAACGCCTTAAAAAGGAAATTCCCGATTCACGGCTTATACTTCAGGTGCACGATGAGCTGATTGTAGAGTGTAAGGAAAGTGACGCGCAGGCGGTTTGTTTGATTCTCGCAGAAGAAATGGAAAACGCCGCCGAAATGCAGGTTCCGCTTACGGCTGACGCGCACAGCGGAAAAACATGGCTTGAAGCAAAGGGTTAGGTTATGAATATATTATTTGTTTGTACCGGCAACACCTGCCGAAGTCCTATGGCAGAGGGGTATCTTTCTTCAAAAAATATGCCGTGGATAACGGTTATCAGCCGCGGTATTTTTGCCGACGGCTCTCCTGTGAGCCGCAATGCGGCAGAGGTTATGAAAGAGGTCGGAACAGATATCTCATCACATATATCAAGGTTGCTTACAAAGGATGATACCGAGTGGGCGGATAAGATTATCTGTATGTCGAATTCCCACCTTGAACAGCTTAAAGCAGGCGGTGTTCCTTTAAAAAAGCTTATAGTTTTAGGCGGCGGTATTTCGGATCCTTTCGGCGGAAGTACCGATGTTTACCGCAAGTGCCGCGATGAAATATTTACCTGCATAGATAGGCTTTTTGAGGGCGGCTTTTTCAGCGATTTTAAAATTTCGCCTATAAATCAGAGCCATATAGCGGCGGTTGCAAAGCTTGAAAGCGTCTGCTTTTCGGAGCCGTGGTCGGCAGACGGTATTCTTGATTCATACAAGCACGGAACAAGGTTTTTTATAGCCGAAAACGGTAACCATATTATGGGCTACATCGGAATAAAGCCGGTTGCGGACGAGGGCTATATTACCAATGTTGCGGTTTTTCCGAAATACCGCAGAATGGGAGTGGCAACGGCGCTGCTTGGCAAGGTTTTTTCCTTTGCAAGGGAAAACGGACTGTGCTTTGTATCGCTTGAAGTCAGAAAGTCAAACACCGCCGCCGAGCAGCTTTATAAAAACAACGGATTTATATGCGAGGGCGTGCGTAGGGATTTTTACCGTTCTCCTAAAGAGGACGCCCTTATTATGACAAAAAGGTTTGAAAAATCATTATGAAGATATTAAGCATTGAAAGCTCCTGCGATGAAACCGCCGCCGCCGTTACCGACGGCAGACGGGTGCTTTCAAATATCGTCGCGACACAGATTGCCGAGCACCGTATTTACGGCGGAGTTGTGCCAGAAATAGCGTCAAGAAGACATACTGAGGCAATATCGACTGTGTGCAGTGAGGCGCTTAAAGCCGCGGGAATAGGTTATGGTGATATAGATGCCATAGCCGTAACCTTTGCGCCGGGGCTTATCGGTGCTCTGCTTGTGGGGGTTAATTTTTCCAAGGGACTTGCAATGTCGCTTAAAGTTCCGCTTATACCGGTGCATCATCTGCGCTCACACATAGCGGCGAATTATATTGATAATGCGGAGCTTGAACCGCCGTTTTTGTGCCTGTTGGTATCGGGCGGAAACACGGTTATAGCCGAAGTCAGCGATTATACAAAATTTAAAATAATAGGCGGAACGCTCGATGACGCGGCAGGCGAATGTATGGACAAGGCCGCAAGGGCGTTGGGTCTTCAGTATCCGGGCGGCGTAATGCTTGATAAAATTGCAACCGAGCCCGATGAGAAAAAATATCCTCTGCCGTATCCCCATTCGGGAAGCGGAGAGTTTGATTTCAGCTTTTCGGGACTTAAAACCGCCGTTGTAAACCTTGTTCACAATGCACAGCAAAGGGGCGAAGCGCTTGACGTTCCCGTTATAGCGGCAACCGTGCGTAAGCGTGTGTGCGATATGCTTATTGATAAGACGCTTCGCGCCGCCGAAAAGTATGGGTATAAAACGATAGCGGTTGCCGGCGGCGTTTCGGCAAACAGCGAGCTTCGCCGCCGTTTAAAGTGCGAGTGTAAAAACCGCGGTTTAAAGCTTTATTATCCCGAGCTTAAATATTGCGGAGACAACGCGGCAATGGTGGGCGTGCAGGCGTATTATGAATATGCCGATGGTAACACGGCTTCCCCGTCGCTTAACGCCAATGCTACTATGCCGATAGATTACAGATAATTAAGGAGGTATGTTTATGACCGAAAAAAAGCTGCTTTTAATCGTCAATCCCTGTTCCGGTAGGGCTAAAATGCGTACAGAGCTTTTAAAGGTGGTTGAAATACTGTCTTCGGCAGGCTTCAGCGTTACGGTTTATCCCACAAAAGACAGGGGCGACGCAACCGAATATGTAAAGGGTATAGACGAAAAAGAGTTTGAGCGCATAGTGGTATGCGGCGGAGACGGTACCCTTAATGAGGTTATAGCAGGGCTTATGTCTGCGGATATTAAATGCACCGTCGGTTATATACCCTCGGGCACGCTTAACGAGTGGTCTTCGGGACTGCATATTCCGAAAAGCATACCGAAAGCCGCGGAATGTGCGGCAAACGGCAGAGAAATTGACCTTGATATAGGAAAATTCGGGGACAGATATTTTACCTATACCGCGTCCTTCGGCGCGTTTACCGAGGCTTCCTATTCAGCCCCACAGGATGTTAAAAATGTTCTCGGTCAGGCGGCATACTTTTTCGAGGGCATAAAGAGTCTCGGCAATATAAAGCCTATACACCTTAAATTTTCCTGTGCGGAACGGGAAATAGAGGGAGATTTTCTGTTCGGCGCGATTTCAAATTCACTCTCGGTAGGCGGAATAGTAAAGTTCAACGAAACGCTTGTAAAGCTTAACGACGGAGAGTTTGAGGTGGTGCTTATACGCAATCCCGATAATATTTTGAAGCTGCAAACCGTTATAGACGGTATTATAAAGCAGGACCTTAACCGACCGGGAATAGAGTTTTTCCATACGAGCGAGATTACCGTAACCGGCGGTGAGGGCGTTTCCTGGACGCTTGACGGCGAGTACGCCGAGGGAGCGGCTTCGGTTACTATTAAAAACCTTCCGAGCGCAATCCACCTTACGGTGCCTAAGGAAGATTAAAATTATTTAAGCAGGAAATAATAGAAAAGATTATAATTTATATTAGGGAGTTTTGATATGTTTACGAGAGATATCGGCGTTGACCTCGGAACCGCAAACACGCTTGTTTGTCTTAAGGGAAGAGGTATAATAATGCGCGAGCCTTCGGTTGTGGCATACGATGTCAGAAATGACGCGGTAAGGGCGGTAGGAACCGAGGCGAAGGAAATGATAGGCCGCACACCCGGCTCTATAGTCGCCGTGCGACCTTTAAAGGACGGAGTTATCGCCGACTTTGATGTTACGGCGGCAATGCTTAAAAGATTTGTGCGTCAGGCGCTTAAAGGCTCGTTTTTTTCAAGGGTGAGAATGGTCATCTGTATACCGGCAGGCGTTACCGAGGTTGAAAGCCGCGCGGTTTATGACGCCGCGAAGCAGGCAGGCGCTACCGATATTGATTTGGTGGAGGAGCCTATGGCGGCGGCTGTCGGAGCAGGACTTCCAATTTGGGACGCCGCAGGCAGTATGGTTGTCGATATCGGCGGCGGCACCAGTGAAGTTGCGGTAATATCGCTCGGCGATATCGTCACCGCGCAGTCGGTAAGAATCGCAGGCGACGATTTGGACGAGGCGATTATTAACTATGTGAGAAAAAAGCACAATCTGCTTATAGGCGAGCGTACCGCAGAGCAGATAAAGATAGACATAGGCTCTGCACGCCCCTATGAAAATGAGACAAGCATTGAAATAAAGGGCCGCAACCTTGTCGACGGTCTTCCGAAAAATGTCATAATTTCTTCTGAGGAGGTTCGCGCCGCAATGGCGGACCCGATTTCGCAGATTATAGACGCGGTGCGCACTACGCTTGAAAAAACGCCGCCGGAGCTTTCGGCTGATATTATCGACCGCGGAATAACACTTACGGGCGGCGGCGCGCTGTTAAGAGGTCTTGCCGAGCTTATAGCCGAGGAAACGGGTATGCCGGTTTCGGTGGCGGCAAATCCGCTTGACTGCGTGGTTCTGGGAACCGCAAAGAGGCTTGAAGCCGACAGCGGCTTTGATAACTACGTTTTCCGCAGGGGAAAACGCTTCAGATAAAAAAGACCTGCGCCTGAAAGCCGCCATATAGGTATGGCGGCGCGGCAGAATGGAGATTAAAATGCGATTTTTCTTTCGCAGCAGACAGTTTAAAATTATAATATCGGTCGTAGCCGTCATTGCCGCTATATCAATAATATGCGGCGTCATCGGGGGAATTATTGCACCGCAGGCCAATCTTGCCGGAGCGGTTGCGGCGCCGTTCCAGTCGCTTGCAACCAAAATTTCAAATACCGTTTCGGACTTTTTCAAGGCATATTCCGACGGAAACGATATGATGCTTGAAAATGCCGAGCTCAGCCGCGAGATAGCCGATTTAAGGGAAAAGCTTGCCGAATACGATAAGACCGTATCGGAAAACGAATTTTATAAAAATTATCTTGAAATTAAGGATTCAAATCCCGATTTTAAATTTGCGCCGGCTACCCTTATCGCAAGGGATACCGATGATCCATACAAGGGCTTTACCATAAACAAGGGCTCATTAAACGGCATTAAGGAGCATGACCCCGTAATAACCGAGGACGGATTGGTTGGTTACATAAGCGAGGTAGGACTTTCGGTATCCAAGGTAAC
>JAEDML010000045.1 GCA_016303035.1 Clostridiaceae bacterium
GGCATAGAACCGATATAGGTGCGCCTGTGACCGCGTATTTCAGCCTCGTCATGAACACCGCCGAGCGAAATTCTCGCAAAGCTTCTTCCCATACATTCGGCTACTGTCTTGGCAATAGAGGTTTTACCCACACCCGGAGGCCCTACAAGACAGATTATCTGTCCCTTAATATCGGGCGCGACCGAATATACGGAAAGCATTTCAAGAATGCGTTCCTTTACCTTTTTCATACCGTAAAAATCACGGTCAAGGATTTTTTCGGCTTTATTTATATCGCTGACGGTCTTACTGCAGCGGTTCCACGGAAGCGACAGACAGGCGTCGAGATAATCGCGCACTACCGTACCTTCGTGCGAGCCCTGCGGCATTTTTGAAAGCTTGTTTACCTCGGTAAAGAGCGCGTTTTTAACCGAATCGTCGGCGTCAAGCGCGGAGATGCGCTCGTTATAATTTTCAACTTCATCAAGCGTATCGTCGCCGTAAAGCTCGGTGCTTATTGCGCGCATCTGCTCCTTAAGGTAATATTCGCGCTGATTATCGTCTATTGCAATCTTGGTTTTTTCGTTGATTTTATTATCAATTTCTATTATTTCGCGTTCTTTTTCAAGCATTTCAAGCAGTATTTTTGCCCTTGTAACAGGCGACAGCTGTTCAAGTATATACTGCTTGTCATCATAGGGAGCCGGAATATTAAAAGCGATAAAATCCGAAAGAAAGCCGACATTGTCGGAGGTTGCGACCGTCATTATGACATCGGGCGCAATATTAGGCGAAACCGAGATATATTTTTCGAACTGCGCCCTGATACGGCGTACAAGAGATTCAATATAAATCTTGCGGTTTTTTATAGGACCGTCCTCGCACTTTTCGACATTGCAAAGCATATAGGCGCCTTTTGACGAAACGCTTGTATGCTGCGCGCGGTAAAGTCCCTCTACGAGCACCTTTACGGTGTTTTCGCTGATTTTAAGAACCTGACGCACCCTTGCAACACAGCCGATTTTGTACAAATCGGTTTCTTCCGGATCCTCAACCGATATATCCTTTTGAGCTATAAGATATATAAGCTGATTGCGCTCCATTGCGGCGCTTAACGCGTTTGCGGATTTTTTTCTTCCCACATCAAACGAGAGAAGCGTATTCGGGAAAACCACCAATCCTCTCAGCGCCATAGCCGGAAGGATTAAGGTTTCGGTTTTTGTTAAATTTTCAGTTGGCATAAAATACTCCTTAAATCAGAAATATTTTTGTATTTCTGATTTCACTAATCATTATAAAATCCAAAGTTCGGGATTATAAATCGCGGTTGCGCAAAGGGCGTTATTTTCAAATACGAACATCAAAACATTTGAGCCGATTTCATATTCCAAATAGGTACAGTTTTCGCTGTAATTCATAAAAAATACGGAATTATCATCGGCGTTTTTCTCGGTACATTCATATCCGTTAAGCGCCGACTTTACCTCAACGCTTACCGTCCCGAGCTCAAAGCCGTACGCCGCATTAAAATCAACTATATATGAAATTCCCTCATCTTCTTTTTCTTTCAAATAGTAGTATGAAAATTCGCCCGTGTCTATAAGCGCGGTTTTTTCGCCCTCGGTAATGTTATAATAGCTTTCGGGATTTTCCTCAAATTTTGCCGAAAGCTCATCCTTAACGGTCTGCACATTACTGCCTAACGAATATTCGCTTTCGGGTATCCGGCCGAGCTTTGCATAGTATTCTATATCCACCTCGGCGTCGGAAGAGGTCTTCTCCTTACTGCATCCGCAAAAAGAGAATACGATAACCGAAATCATTATAAGGCTTAGTATCTTTTTCATTTTCTTATGAAAGCTCCTTTAAAAGCGAGTCTCTTAACGACCATAAATCCTCAGAAAGATCCACATAATAGGTATGCGGATTTTCAAAGCGCTTAACCTCATCCCAAAGCGAATCAACCTGATTTGCCCGGTTTTCGGCGATTTCCCTTACCGACGGAGATTCATACACCTGTCTGCCGTTTTCAAATATTTTTACCTGCAGCTTTTTAGCAACAAAGTCGGTTACGACCTTGCGCTTCCAGGTATATGTCGGGTCAAAAATCTCATAGGGCTCGCTGTCGTCGATTTTTTCGTTATTAAGCGTTATAACATCGGCAATGGCCTTGCCGGTCTTTCGGTCATATAAACGCCACGGAATTTTAACGCCGGGAAGCGTAATTTTAGCGGCATTTTCGCTTATTTTAATTTTAGGAACAATCCTGCCTTCCTTTTCGACCGCCGAAAGCTTGTACACTCCGCCGAAGACCGCCTCGCTTGAAGCGGTAATAAGCCTCTCGCCTACTCCGTAGCTGTCAACCTGAGCGCCCTGAAAAATCATATCGCGTATAAGGTATTCATCCAGCGAATTCGAAATACAAATTTTACAATCGCTGTACCCTGCATCGTCAAGCATTTTTCTTGCGCGTTTGGTTATATATGTTATGTCGCCGCTGTCTATACGAATACCGAGCGGCCGCTTACCGAGCGGCTTTAACACCTCGTCAAAAACCCTGACGGCGTTAGGTATTCCCGACTTTATAACGTTATAGGTATCGACAAGCAGCATACAGCTGTCAGGATACATTTCGGCATATTTTTTAAAGGCGGTATATTCGTCGGGGAACATCTGAACCCAACTGTGCGCCATTGTTCCCGAGGCTGCAACACCGAAATCCTTGGCGGTCATAAGACAGGAGGTTCCGGCACAGCCGCCGATTACCGCGGCGCGTGCTCCGTAATATGCCGCGTCATAGCCGTGCGCTCGGCGCGCGCCGAATTCCATAACAGGTCTGCCCTCAGCCGCGCGTACTATTCTGTTTGCCTTTGTCGCTATAAGGGACTGATGGTTTATTGTAAGTAAAACCATAGTTTCAAGCATAAGCGCCTGCATTGCAGGACCTCTTACGGTAATTATGGGCTCGCGCGGAAAAATAACCGTGCCCTCGGGAACCGACCACACGTCACAGGTAAATTTAAAATCGCGAAGATAATCGATAAACTCATCGCAAAAAAGATTAAGTCCCTTTAAATATTCGATATCGCTTTCGTCAAAATGAAGATTATTCATATATTCGATAAGCTGTTCAAGCCCTGCCATAACGGCATAGCCGCCGTCATCAGGTATACGGCGGAAAAACATATCAAAATATGTTACGGTATCGCAAAGCTCGCTGTTAAAAATACCGTTAGCCATGGTAAGCTCGTACAAATCCATAAGCATTGTTAAATTTCGCTGTGTCTTTTCCATAAAGGCTTCTCCGTTTCCGTGAATTTTCACGCTGATTATATTCGCTCCTACATTTTTTCGGGAGCGTCGATTTTCATCATTCTGAGCACATTTTTAATTACCGCCGCAGTATCGCAGCAAAGGGTAAGTCTCGCCTGCATAAGCGATTCATCGTCTCCCTTTACGCGGCAGGCGGCATAAAATTTGTGAAATTTAGTTGCCAGCTCTACGACATAGTGGGTTATTCTTGCAGGGTCATATGCCTTTGCGGCAAGCACAATTTCGTCCGTAAGAGCTGATAAATGCATTGTAAGCTCACGCTCCTCGGGGGCGGTAAGCATTTTAAGCTCGTCCGCACTGCAGGCGCGGCGCTTAATACCCTCCGCTTCAAGATTTCTTACAATACTGCATATTCTCGCATAGGCATACTGAACATAGTAAACGGGATTGCTGTTGGATTCGCTTACCGCAAGGTCAAGGTCAAAATCAAAATGACTGTTGGGCTCGCGCAGATTGAAAAAGAATCTTGCGGCGTCTATCGGAACTTCATCAAGCAGAGTTACAAGAGTAATCGCCTTACCCGAACGCTTTGAAGCCTTTATAACCTCGCCGTTTCTTACAAGGCGTACCATCTGCATAAGAACCACATCAAGCCTTGAAGCGTCAACCCCTAATGCGGTAAGCGCGCTTTTAAGGCGCGGAACATATCCGTGGTGATCGGCACCCAAAACATCTATTGCCTTATCAAAGCCGCGAGTTACAAGCTTGTTGTAATGATAGGCAATATCCGGCACTACATAGGTTGGCACGCCGTTTGCGCGCACAAGCACAAAATCCTTATCGCAGCCGAAATCGGTTGCCCTGAACCAAAGCGCGCCCTCGTTATCATATGTGTGACCGCTTAGCTTTAAAAGCTCTGTTATGCGGTCGGTCTCGCCGCTGTTGTGAAGCGAGCTTTCCTTAAACCAGGTATCGTATTCAATGCGGTATTTAAGCAGATCGTCATGCAGTCCCTTAATATTTTTAGGAAGTGCAAAATCAACCAAAGCCTTTCTGCGTTCGGACTCTTCCTTTTCAACAAAGCTATCGCCGTGAATTTCGGCAAAGGCCTTTGCATGAGCGATTATATCCTCGCCGTGGTATGAATCCTCAGGCATTTCAATACCGTCCTTGTAAAGTTGAAGATATCTTAAATCAAGCGATAAACCGAATTTGTTTATCTGATTACCGGCGTCGTTTATATAAAATTCGCGCTCGGTATTATAGCCTGACGCATCAAGCACCGAGGCAAGACAGTCTCCTAGAGCGCCGCCGCGCGCGTTTCCGATATGCATAGGCCCAGTAGGATTGGCCGATACGAACTCAACCAGTACACGCTTGCCCTTACCGTAATCGCTCTTGCCGTAATTATCGCCCTTAGCTTCAATATCGGCAAGAATATCGGCATAATATGCATCGGATAAAAAGAAATTTATAAACCCGGGACCTGCAATTTCATATTTTTCTACATAGGTTCCGTTAAAATCCGCGTTATTCAAAAGTATTTCGGCAATTTTTCGCGGCGAATTATGAAAAAGTCTCGCCCAAACCATAGCGGCGTTAACGGCATAATCGCCATGGTCGCGGTTTACAGGCGCTTCGATTGTAAAATCGCTAAGCTCACACTTTTCAAGAACGCCGTTTTGCATAGCCTTTTCGGCCGCTTCTTTGATACATTTTTTAATATTTTCCTTTGTTTCAGCAACAAGTATTGACATTGTTTTCAACCTCTTTAACCGATATTTCTACAACATTGCGGCTTATAAGCCTTAGATTTGAGTCTATTGTATAGCTCATTGAAAAACTACCGCCGCTTTCCGATAATTCGTTGTTTACGCTTTCCCCGAATATTCCTATAATTATATCTCCCTGCGGAGTGCTGTAAAAGCAGGTGTTTCTTATACCCTTTTGTACCGTCAGCCGGCTTTTTAATTTACCGTAACGCCTCAGCACCACCGTGCCGTCATTTTTAACGCGCAAAACGGTTTTCACACCCTTTACGCCGAGCAATTCACCCTCGTCGTACGCCATCATATATCCGCTCTCGCTGTAACCGAATCTGCCTACGGTTGTAAGCTCTATTGTATCGGTATCGTTTTCTATACCCTGCGTACCCTTAATATTTATTAAAACATCCTTCATCATAAACTGCTGATATCCACCCGTTCCACCTTTGTCTCATCTATATCTTCCCCGAGAAGTATCGAAGCGGTGTGCCTGAAAGAATCGGGCTTATCGCTTACATAAAATATATGCTGAGCATTGTTATTTTCCCCGTTAAGACCGCCGTTTTCATTAAGGAACTGCTTAACGGCTGCAGCGGTTGCGGTTCCCGCGTTTATGAGTGTAACCCCGTCTCCCAGCACCTTTGATATTGCAGAGCTTAGGACAGGATAATGCGTACAGCCGAGTATCAGCGTATCAACGCCTGCCTTTATAACAGGCTCCAAATATCTCCTGACGGTTTCAAGCACAACTATATCGTCGGCTGAATACCACCCCTCTTCTACAAGGGGGACAAACATACTGCAGCTGCAGTCGGTCACCTGCGCTTCGGGTAAAAGATTTAAAATCTGCCTTTTATGCTCGCCGCTGTTAACGGTTGCGCTGGTTCCGATAATACCTATTTTTTTATTTTTTGTAGCCGCAACCGCCGCTCTTACGGCGTGCGATACCACCTCGAAAAAAGGAACCGGAAGTCCTTTAGCGGTATCCGCCGCAACGGATGATACGGTACCGCAGGCGGCAATGATAAGTTTTACATCGTGCTTTATCAGAAACGCCTCATCCTCGGCGGCGTATCGTCTTATTATTTCACGGCTTCTTGTACCGTATGGCACTCTCCCCGTATCTCCGAAATAGACGATATTTTCATCGGGCAGGCATTTTATAAGCTCCTTTACTACGGTGAGTCCGCCAAGGCCGGAATCGAATACTCCGATTGCGCGACTGTCCGCCATACAAACAACTCCCTTAAAATAATTACAGTTCATTATATAATACCATAATATCAAAACATTCGCAACCGTTTAATGAAAATTAGAAATATTTTAAAAATTTTAACATTAAACGTCTTTAAAATCAAATTGTTTTACGGCATAAAAGCGTATAAAAATTCGATTTTACGCAGATTTAACATAACCTTGATTACAGACTTAACAAACGGCCCGTATAATATGGGCATAACTTTTAAAAGGAGAAAGAAAAATGAAAAAAATCATCAGTATTTTAACAGTAGTGCTTTTAGCACTCACAGCCTTTGCAGGCTGCGGCAAGGCAAAAATGGACGACAGCATCACGGTGCTCTCCCGCGAAGAGGGCTCCGGTACCAGAGGCGCGTTTATAGAGCTTCTCGGAATTGAGCAAAAGGACGCGGACGGCAACAAGGTTGATCACACAATTGAAACCGCTGAAACCACAAACTCAACCTCGGTTATGATGACCACCGTAGCAGGAAATACCTCGGCAATCGGATACATTTCATTAGGTTCGCTGAATGACACCGTAAAGGCGCTGAATGTAGACGGCGTTGAAGCCACGGCAGAAAATGTAAAGTCAGGCAAATATAAAGTATCAAGACCGTTTAACATTGCTACAAAAGGCGATGTATCGGCAGTTGCTTCCGACTTTATCAACTTCATTATGAGTGAAGACGGACAGAAAATAGTTGAAGACAACGGTTATATCAGCGAAGGCAACAGCGGCGCCTTCTCAAGCGAAAAACCCACCGGCAAGATTACGGTAGGAGGCTCCTCCTCTGTAACGCCTGTAATGGAAAAGCTGAAAGAAGCCTATTTAAAGGTAAATTCAGGCGCTTCTATTGAGGTACAGCAAACCGATTCCACATCCGGTATGACAGGTACAATAGACGGTGTGCTTGATATAGGAATGGCCTCGCGCGAGCTTAAGGACAGCGAAAAAGAAGCCGGACTTAATTCCACGGCAATAGCGCTTGACGGTATCGCGGTAGTGGTAAACAACGATAACCCGTTAAACGAAATCACAAGCGAGCAGATAATGAAAATATACACCGGAGAAATAACACTCTGGAGTGAAATCGAGCAGTAATCATAAACAATACCAGTCCGGCTTTGAAAAACTCAAAGCCGGCAAACTCGATTTTAAGAAAGGAATTCAGATGCAAAAATTTAAAGAAGCTGCTATGAAAGCGGTGTTTCTGCTGTGTGCCTGCGCTTCCGTAATTTCCGTAGCGCTTATATGCATTTTTTTATTTATAAACGGGTTTCCGACTATTGCGGAAATAGGAGTTTTTAAATTTCTGTTAGGTACTAAGTGGAAGCCTCTGCAGGATCTGTACGGCATACTTCCCCAAATTGTAGGAAGTATTTATGTAACGGCAGGCGCAATTATTATCGGAGTGCCGATAGGCATTCTTTGTGCCGTTTATATGGCAAAGTTCTGCCCTAAAAGGATTTACAGATTTATGAAGCCTATGGTTGATTTGCTTGCCGGAATACCCTCGATTGTTTACGGATTTTTCGGGCTTGTGGTAATCGTACCCGTTATGCGCAGTCTTTTCGGAGGCTCCGGCAAAAGCGTACTCACGGCTTCTGTTATGCTCGGTATAATGATATTGCCTACAATAATAAGCGTATCCGAATCTGCTATACGCGCAGTGCCCGACAGCTATTACGAGGGGGCTTTGGCTTTGGGAGCTACTCACGAGCGTTCGGTATTCGCAGCAACGCTGCCTGCGGCAAAATCAGGTATATCGGCAGGTGTTATTCTCGGCATAGGCAGAGCCGTAGGCGAAGCTATGGCGGTAAGCATGGTAGCGGGCAATCAGGCGATTATTCCTAACAGTATACTTTCGGGAGTACGGACGCTTACAACCAATATCGTACTTGAAATGGGCTACGCTGCCGACCTGCACCGCCGCGCGCTGATTGCCACTGCGGTAGTGCTGTTTGTATTTATTATGATAATAAATCTTCTGTTCTCCCTTGTGAAAAGGAGTGATTCGGTTTGAAAATAAGCATTAAACAAAAGCTTTATTCCTACAAAAAGCACCCCTTTTCATTTCTGCTTGCAGTAATAACCCACATTGCGGCTCTAATTACGGTTTCTTTGGCTTTAATACTTGTCGGATATATTCTTATCAGGGGCGTACCCAACATAAAACCCGACCTGTTTGCGTGGAAATACACAAGCGAAAATGTTTCTATGATGCCTGCAATAATAAACACGGTAACAATGACCGTCCTTTCACTGCTCTTTGCAGTGCCGATAGGAGTATTTTCGGCAATTTATCTTGTAGAATACGCAAAGCGCGGAAGTATAACCGTTAAGATTATAAGGCTTACCACAGAAACGCTTGCAGGAATACCGTCTATTGTATTCGGTCTGTTCGGTTACCTGATATTTGTTGTAGCGATGAACTTTAATTACTCTATGCTTTCGGGCTCGCTTACGCTTGCTATAATGATTCTGCCCACAGTAATGCGCACTACCGAGGAGGCGCTTAT
>JAEDML010000046.1 GCA_016303035.1 Clostridiaceae bacterium
AAGCAGACTTAATGAAAAGAGATATGAGCATTCGCTTGCCGTTGCAGATGAAGCAAGACGGTTAGCCTTAAAGTACGGCGCCGATCAAAATAAGGCATATCTTGCAGGACTGCTTCACGATATAACGAAAAATTCATCTCGTGAAGAACACTTGAATATCTTTAACACCTTTGGTATAATCTTAGACGATGTTGAAAATAATTCCGAAAAGCTGTGGCACGCTATATCAGGGGCGGCTTTTGTACGCAATATATTAAAGATAGACGATGAGCAGATAGCAGACGCTATTCGCTACCATACCACCGCAAGGGCTGATATGTCTCTGCTTTCAAAAATACTCTATCTTGCCGACTTTACCTCAGCCGACCGGGATTACGATGATGTTGATGTTATAAGGGCGCTTGTCGATAAATCGCTTAACGAAGCCTTTGTATATGCGCTCGAATATTCAATAGTAGATTTGGTAAAAAGCGGTCGAGCCGTTCACACCGATACACTTAAAGCCTATAATCAGGCGGTTTTAAAAAAGACGGTAAAGGTCTAATCCAAGGGAGGATATAAATTGGAAACTAAGGAAATTTTAAAAATTGCCGCAAACGCTTTAAATAAAAAGAAGGCGCGCGAGCTTTCGGCGGTAAAGGTAGACGAGCTTACCGTGCTTACAGAGTATTTTCTGTTCGCCACCGCGACATCCTCAACCCATGTAAGGGCGCTTGCCGACGAGGTGGAGGACACGCTGTCGGCAGCAGGTGTACAACCGCACCATATAGAGGGTAAATCCACAGGCTGGATAGTTTTAGACTACGGCTCGGTTATAGTTCATATTTTCAGCCGCGATCAGCGCGAGTTTTACGGGCTTGACAGTATGTGGAACGACGGCGAAGCGGTAGAGCTTGACGATATTCTTGAGGAATCCGAGGGAGATTAAAAAATGAAACACAACTACGATTACGCGAAGATTGAGAAAAAATGGCAGGATATTTGGGACGAAAAGCAGACCTTTGCCGCAAAGGACGATTATTCACTTCCGAAATTCTACGCCTTGGTAGAGTTTCCCTATCCGTCGGGACAGGGACTGCATGTCGGCCATCCGCGCTCCTATACAGCGCTTGATATTGTCAGCCGCAAAAAAAGACTTGAGGGTTACAATGTCCTTTATCCTATGGGATGGGACGCTTTCGGACTTCCCACCGAAAACTTCGCAATAAAAAATCATGTACATCCGGCGGATGTCACCCAAAAAAATATTGTAAACTTTAAGCGTCAGCTTAAATCCCTCGGCTTTTCCTTTGACTGGAGCAGGGAAGTAAACACTACCGATCCGCAGTATTACAAGTGGACTCAGTGGATTTTCCTGCAGCTTTACAAGCACGGACTTGCCTACAAGAAAAAGATGAATGTAAACTGGTGTACCTCCTGCAAGTGTGTTTTGGCTAATGAGGAGGTTGTAAACGGCGTTTGCGAGCGTTGCGGAAGCGAGGTCGTACATAAGGAAAAAAGCCAGTGGATGCTTAAAATTACCGATTATGCAGGCAAGCTGCTTGACGGCCTTGACGACCTTGATTTTATAGACCGCGTAAAGACCCAGCAGCGCAACTGGATAGGCCGCTCCTACGGTACGCAGGTTAAATTTTCAACCACCGCCGGGGATAGCTTTGAAATCTACACAACACGGGCAGATACGCTTTTCGGCGTTACCTATATGGTTATGTCGCCTGAGCATCCGCTGATTGAAAAGTGGGCGGATAAAATAAATAATATGGACGCGGTAAGGGAATATCAGGCCGCCGCCGCGCGCAAGTCAGACTTTGAGCGCACCGAGCTTGCAAAGGATAAAACCGGCGTAAGACTTGACGGCATTATGGCGATAAATCCCGTTAACAATACCGAAATTCCGATATTTATTTCCGACTATGTACTTATTTCCTACGGCACGGGAGCTATTATGGCGGTTCCGGGTCACGATAACCGCGACTGGGATTTTGCAAAGAAATTCGGTCTTCCGATAATCGAGGTCGTAGCCGGCGGAGATGTTGAAAAGGAGCCGTATACCGACTGCGGTACCGGCACAATGGTAAATTCGGGCTTTCTTAACGGTATGAGCGTTGACGAGGCCAAAAAGGCAATGCAAAAATGGCTTGCCGACAATAATTTGGGCTTTGTAAAAACAAACTACAAGCTGCGTGACTGGGTTTTCTCACGTCAGAGATATTGGGGCGAGCCGATTCCCATGGTATACTGCGAAAAGTGCGGATATGTTCCCCTGCCTGAAAGCGAGCTTCCGCTGCTGTTGCCTAATGTCGATTCCTACGAGCCGACCGATAACGGCGAGTCTCCGCTTGCCAAAATGACCGATTGGGTAAACACTACCTGTCCTAACTGCGGAGGACACGCCGTAAGAGAAACCGATACCATGCCCCAGTGGGCAGGCTCTTCATGGTATTATCTGCGCTACTGCGATCCGCATAACGATAAGGAAATCGCCTCAAAAGAGGCACTCGAATATTGGTGCCCCGTTGACTGGTATAACGGCGGTATGGAGCACACTACCCTTCATCTGCTGTATAGCCGTTTCTGGCATAAATTCCTTTACGATATCGGTGTGGTGCCGTGTCCCGAGCCGTATTCAAAGCGTACAAGCCACGGTATGATACTCGGTGAAAACGGAGAAAAAATGTCGAAATCGCGCGGCAATGTAATAAATCCCGATGATATTGTCAGGGATTACGGAGCCGATACCATGCGTGTTTATGAGATGTTCATAGGCGACTTTGAGAAGTCCGCTCCGTGGAGTCAGTCCTCCATTAAGGGCAGTAAGCGTTTCCTTGAAAAGATTTGGGCGCTTCAGGATATTCTTACAGATGGCGAAGCGTACCGCCCCGAGCTTGAATCGGAATTCCACCGTACCATAAAAAAGGTAACCTTGGATATTGAAAGCCTTAAAATGAATACCGCTATCGCGGCTTTAATGTCCCTGCTTAATGCGATACAGGCAACGGGTAGCATTACGCGCGGAGAATATAAAACCCTGCTGATATTACTTAATCCCTTCGCTCCGCATATGACCGAGGAGCTGTGGCAGGAAAACAACTTCGGCGGTATGCTTAACGAGGCAAAATGGCCCTCCTATGACGAGGCGAAATGCGCCGAAGCCTCGGTTGAAATCGTTGTTCAGGTAAACGGAAAAATTAAGGAGCGCATAAGCGTTCCTGCCGATATAACCGCCGACAGCGCCATTGCCCTTGCAAAGGAGCAGGAAAGCATAAAGAACGCAATTACCGGTATGAGCATCGTAAAGGAGCTTTATGTTCCGAAAAAGCTTGTCAATATAGTTGTAAAACCCAACTGACAGTAAAATACAGCCGCCCCGATTTAAAATATCGGAACGGCTGTATTTTTTAATTTTATTTTATATCCTCAAGCTTGGTACTGCGTGCATAGTAAAACAGGTATTGCTGGGCAATTCCGGCGTACTGCGCGGCGGCCGGCGGGAATTCGTTGTTAAACAGAACCTGCATGGTGCGGTTTATCCAGACATCCCTCGGAAATGCGTCAATATGGCAAAGGGAAAACAGCAGTACGCAGTCGGCAACCTTGGGACCTACCCCGTTTATCTTCATTAAATGCTCCCTTGCTTCATCGAGCGGCATATTTTTAAGCGATTCAATGTCAACCTCGCCCGAAGAAACCTTACTTGCGGCGTCAAGTATGTACTTTGCCCTAAAGCCGCTGCGAAGCACACCGAGCTCGTCAAGCGAGAGCGATGCTATCCTTTGCGCGGACGGAAATGTGAAAAAGTCCCCGCGTTTTTCACCGAAGTTTTCACAAAGACGGTCTATAATTCCCTTTATTCTCGGAATATTGTTATTCTGCGATATAATAAAGGAACAAAGTGTTTCCCACGGGTCTTGATTAAGAATTCTTATGCCGCCGCTGTATTCTGCGGCTTTTTTTAAAATGGGGTCGGCGCTTATCTCGGTAATAATTTTTGCGTAATCGCGGTCAAAATCAAAGTAACTCTTCCATATTTTATTGAATTCATCTATCCCTGTGTTCTCTATAATAAGGTCGCCCGAGGCGTTTTTGTAAAGCGTCATAGGTCTGCCGTGCGCAACGCCCTGCCATTTAACGCCGTCGTCGCTCTTCCAGCGGAATGCCTGACCGCAGTCAAGCGTCTGCGCCAAATCGAAATTTTCAAGATTTTTAATTATCAGATTGCCGTTTACGGCGTTTATTCTGTACATAAAGCATCCCCGTTTCGTATCTCTGTTTGCATTATACTTTTTTTTTGATATAATATCAATAGTAAATTACCGGAGGTAAAAGAATGAGGGACGATATTTGCACTATACCGATAAGCGAGATTTTTGAGGTTAACGACGGCTGTCCCATATGCCGTATGCGCGACACGGTTGAAAAACATCTGCTTGAATATATACTGGGTGACGCTATGATGGAGCCTGATGTGCGTATACTTACAAATCAAAAGGGCTTTTGCACCCGCCATTATGAAAAGCTGCTTTCACAAAGGGGCAGGCTTCAGCTGGCGCTTATACTGCAAACTCACCTTGATGAAATAAATAAAAGGGTGTTTTCGGAAAAAACGCCGCAAAAGCAACGGCTTAAATCGGCGTCGGAAATTACCGAAAGCTGCTTTTTGTGCGATAAAATAGAATGGGGTATGAGCAGGCTTGTATCCACCGTTTACCGCTGTTATGAAAACGAGGAGGATTTCAGAGCCCTTTTTAATTCCCAGCCGGCGTTTTGTCTGCCGCACTATGATATGCTTATGCACGGTGAGGATAAGCGTTTAATGAGAAAGCACGGTAAAGAGTTTGAAGATAACCTTTTAAGAATAGCAAAAGGTTATTCGGAAATGCTGTACGGCAAAATATCGCAGTATTGCAGTATGTACGATTACCGCAGTTTAAGGTCGCAGACGGATATGGAAAAATGCAAAAACGCAGTAGAACAAAGCATAGATTTTCTTAACGCCGAAGTAGGAGAAAATAAGGAGTAATTTACATAAAATTATCTGTTTCGACATATCCACCGCCGCTTTTATCCCTTAAACAGGCTGTTTTTTCAACTTATTAACCGAGTTATCCACTTTTTTATGTTAACTTGAATATCAATTGCCTTTTTTGCCCAAAATAATAACAGTAAGCTAAAAAGGGGCGGTTAGATGGTAAAGGGAGTAAACAAAACGGTCATAGAGGTTAATAATACGGGAAGCAAGCTTTTTGAAAAAATTGTTTTTTATGTAACCCCTGAATACGGCAATATGAGCGCAAAACAGCTAAGACGCGCCGCAAACGCCTTTTCCTTCAGCTTTGAGGATCAAAAGCCGCCTATGTCGCTCCGCAGGCGAACCGCCGACCGCAGAAGAAAAAGAATTATGCTTCTTATTGCGGCAGGTGCGGTTTGTGTCGCCGCCGCTGTGGCTCTCATAATAATATTGTAAAAAAACTATGAATGAATGCAGGAAGATTACATATTTTCTTGCATTTTATTTTTTATTGTTCTATAATTAAACTTAAGAATATTGTAAGAACGGATAATAAAGATGAAGAAAAATATAAAAAGCGCGGCCTCGGTTTTCGGGCGCGTTGTATTTGCAAATGTTATATGCATATTCGTATGCATGGTTGTTAGCGTTATATGCGTCGCGCTTTTTACGCGCGTTATCGGTTATAATGCCTATGGAACGAAAGCCTCCGACAGCAGCGATATGTCGGCAGGCAGTTCAAAGGTAGAGATGCTGTACGAATACCGTTATGACCAAGGGGAAGATACTAAAAAGGCGGAATACGAAGCGCAGGGCTACACCGTTTCCACCGAAAAGGTACGTTCCGAGATGAGCGAAGGAGCGAGAGCGGCGTTTCTTATAATAAATCAAATTTTCTGCCTTGTTGTACTTATACAGTTTGTTTACGGCGAGGTTTGGCACACCGGTACGACCGATAATAACAAGGTTCATTTCGGAAGAATTACATATGATAAATACCGCGGTCTTAAGATAGGCGCGCTGGCAATGCTTCCGTTTTTGCTTCTTTTTATAGGTCTTGCGGTACTGAAGATTTTTTATCCCGGTTTTCCGCTTATAGTTTATAAGCTTTTAAATTCAAGCGTATTTTCAATTATTGATGTTATTTTCGGATCGGCTTCCAAGCTTTCACAGCTGAGTGTTGTCCGTATGGTGCTTTCGTTATCTGCGTTTGCAGTAGTTCCGCTTATTTCCCACATTGCATACACCTTAGGGTTCAAGCAGTTCTCAATAAGTGAAAAGCTGATTTACAAGAAAAAGAAGGATAAGTAGGTAAAAATATGGCTGGTTTTTTCGGATTATTTAATTATGCAAAGGAAGGTCCCGGTATAGAAAAGGACGCTCCTCAGAAAAAGACTTTTATTGTTTTTTTTGAAACCTTTTTCAGAAATTTCTGGAAGTTTATACCCATAAATTTAGTGTTTTGCCTGCTCTCGTTCCCGATTATCACAAACGGTCTGGCTTCTGCCGGGCTTACAAATGTAGTAAGGAATATCGCAAGGGACAAGCATTCCTTCGGATTGAGCGATTTTTGGGAGACTATACGCAAAAACTGGAAGCAGGCTCTGCCTTCGGGAATAATAAATTTCTTTGTCTATCTTGTGCTTATTTTTGATGTTTGGTTCTTTTATACCACGATGAACGGTATTATGTCGGCGGTTGCCATGGGTCTTTGCATTTTCTTCCTTTTTGTTTTTACGGTTATGAATTATTATATAAGCACTATGATAATTACATTCCGTTTTAAGCTGAGTCAGATTTATAAAAACAGCTTTAAATTTGTATTTCTGAATTTCAAGAACAACATACTTTGCTTTATCTGCACTACGCTTGTTTACGCACTGTTTTTTGTCGTTGCGTATTTCTGGGGAAATTTCAACGTTTTAATGGTAGAGTTTGTTTTGCTTGTTTGCTGTGTTCCGGCGTTTGTTTTCCTGATGACGCAGTATTTTATATTCCCCTCAATCAAAAAGTATATCATCGACCCGTATTATCTTGAACACCCGAATGACGATATTGACGAGCGCCGAAACCTCGGTATAGAGATTGAAAATACCGAGCAAAACGACGAAACCGAAGAGGGCGAAATACCGCAGCTTCCCGATACCGCGGCAGATAACGACTAAAAACAAATTTTGCAGCATATATTATTACAAAGGTATCAGAGGTGAATAATATGTGCTGCAGAATTGCTGATTTAAAAAACAAGCAGGTAGTCTGCATTAAGGACGGATCGGTTCTCGGTTATATTTCGGATATCGAAATCGATACCGACGCCGGAAATATGACCTCGGTTATTATCCCCGGCAGACCGAAATTTTTCGGAATTTTCGGCAGGGAGGACGATATAGTTATTCCCTGGCGTGAAATCGAGGTTATCGGGCAGGAGACGATTCTTGTTAACACCGACCCCGCGCCGTATATACGGTACGGCCGCGGCGGCAGGGCTTTAAAAACTTTATAATTCAAAATTTTCCGGTGGCTTTTGCCGCCGGTTTTGTTATTTTAGACGATATTTTGCGCAAAATAAAGTAAAAGGAAGTGTTAGCGTGAAGGTTTTGCGTATTATATCGAAAACGGTATTTTTTATATTTTTGCTTGCCGATATTGCGGTGTTTTCACTTATATTTTATCTCGGCAAAACGGTGGATAAGGACTATAAAATAAAAAAAGGCGACGCTTTAAGTATATCCTCGCCCGTAACCGTAACCGCAGAGTATGAGGGCGCAAAGCTGTCGCAGGCGGATTACCGCCACAGCGTGGGCGACAGCTTTGAGGTTGACCTTAAGGTTTTCGGCGTTATACCTTTTTCCACTGTAAATGTCGAGGTGGTTGATGAAATGTATGTTGCAGTTCTCGGAAATCCCTTCGGAATGAAGCTTTATACCGAGGGCGTGCTGGTTATAGATACGACCGATGTAGACACCGAAAACGGAAATGTAAACCCTGCAATTAAGGCAGGAATAAAAAAAGGCGATTATATTGTTTCGGTTGACGGTGAGAATATATATACCAACGAGGACATAGCCTCGGCGGTTGAGGCGTCGGACGGAAAGGAAATGAATTTTGAAATTTTGCGCAACGGCAAAAAGATGAATTTCAGATTCTGCGCGGAAAAATCAAAGGAAACCGGCACCTACCGCATAGGACTATGGGTGCGGGACAGCTCGGCAGGTATAGGCACGCTTACCTTTTACAGTCCCGTAACCGGCGTTGTGTGCGGACTCGGCCACGGTATCTGCGATGAGGATACAGGTACGCTTATGCAGCTTAATTCGGGAGAGCTTGTAAGCGCAGAAATCATTTCGGTAAGCAAGGGGAGCGTGGGCAGTCCGGGTGAGCTTAAGGGTAAGTTTACCTATGATAAAATCGCCGATATTTCCGAGAACAGCGAAAACGGCGTTTACGGTAAGCTTTACGGTAATATAGATATGTCTAATCTCACCGAAATTGCCTTAAAGCAGGAGGTTAAGGACGGGCCCGCACAGATACTCTGCACCGTAAACGGTGAAAAGCCGAAGCTTTATTCCTGCAATATCAAAATAAGAAGCTCCTCATATCTTTCGGCTACGCAAAATCTTATCGTCACGGTAACCGATAAGGAGCTTTTGGAGGCTAC
>JAEDML010000047.1 GCA_016303035.1 Clostridiaceae bacterium
AATGTTATTGTCTGTAAGAGCAAGGCTTTTGCAATCAGAATTGTTCGGGCATATAAATACCTTACGCAGGAAAAGAATGAATTTGTTATGTCAAAGCAGTTGCTCAGAAGCGGTACAAGTATCGGAGCAAATGTTAAGGAGGCCGTTCGGGGTCAGAGCAAGGCGGACTTTTATTCAAAATTAAACATTTCCTTAAAAGAGGCAAGCGAAACCGAGTATTGGCTTGAAATCCTCTACGAGACAGAATATATTGATGAAAAACTATTTAACAGCATTTACGCAGATTGTCAGGAAATTATAAAAATATTGGTTGCAATAACAAAAAATCAAAAATTTTAATTCCGAATTACGCATTCCGAATTCTTAAATAGAGAAAAGGCGATATATGATGGATAATGTTATTGTCTGTAAGAGCAAGGCTTTTGCAATCAGAATTGTTCGAGCATATAAATACCTTACGCAGGAAAAGAATGAATTTGTTATGTCAAAGCAGTTGCTCAGAAGCGGTACAAGTATCGGAGCAAATGTTAAGGAGGCCGTTCGGGGTCAGAGCAAGGCGGACTTTTATTCAAAATTAAACATTTCCTTAAAAGAGGCAAGCGAAACCGAGTATTGGCTTGAAATCCTCTACGAGACAGAATATATTGATGAAAAACTATTTAACAGCATTTACGCAGATTGTCAGGAAATTATAAAAATATTGGTTGCAATAACAAAAAATCAAAAACTTTAATTCCGAATTACGCATTCCGAATTCCGCATTAAAATAAAGGGGGAAATTTTTTGGCTCCGAGAAAGAAAAAGGAAGTAAGCAAAACAAATAAAGCAAAAATTAACGCGTTTATCGCGGGCGCCGGCAGTGTTGTCGAACAGCCGATAACCGATACGCTTGAAACCAACTATATGCCGTATGCCATGAGCGTTATTGTTTCGCGCGCGATTCCCGAAATTGACGGATTTAAGCCGTCACACCGAAAGCTCCTTTATACTATGTATAATATGGGGCTTTTAAACGGCGGAACAATTAAGTCTGCTAATATTGTAGGGCGCACAATGCAGTTGAATCCCCACGGCGACGCGGCAATATATGAAACAATGGTAAGACTTTCAGAGGGCAATCAGGCACTTTTACACCCGTATGTTGAGTCAAAGGGCTCCTTCGGTAAGGCGTATTCGCGGGATATGGCTTATGCCGCCTCGCGTTATACCGAAGCGAAATTAGCGCCGATTGCCGCCGAGCTTTTTGCCGATATAGATAAGGACACGGTGGATTTTGTCGACAACTACGACGCGACAATGAAGGAGCCGACGCTTTTTCCCGTAACCTTTCCGTCTGTGCTGGTAAACGCCAATACGGGTATCGCAGTAGGTATGGCAAGCTCTATTTGTCCGTTTAACCTGCGCGAGGTCTGCGATACTACAATCGCGTACATTAAGGATAACGATATAAATGTAGCCGATACACTTTTAGCGCCCGATTTCCCGATAGGCGGCGAGCTTCTCTATAACCGAGATGAAATGGAAAAGATTTATGAAACAGGGCGCGGCAGTTTTAAGGTTCGCGGCGTTTACAGCTTTGATAAATCGCAAAATTGTATAGATATAACCGAGATACCGCCTACCACCACCACCGAAGCGATAATCGAAAAGGTTATAGAGCTTGTAAAGCAGAAAAAAATTACCGAAATTAACGATATCCGTGACGAAACCGACCTAAACGGTCTAAAAATCACAATAGATTTAAAGCGCGGCGCAGACCCCGATAAGCTTATGAAAAAGGTCTTTAAAATGACCCCGTTGCTTGACAGTTTTTCCTGCAACTTTAACATACTTATAGCAGGCTCCCCAAAGGTTATGGGGGTCAAGGAAATAATAAGCGAGTGGGTCGCTTTCCGCGAGGAATGTGTCCGCAGACGGGTTTATTTCAAGCTTTCAAAGGCTAAGGATAAGCTGCATTTACTGCAAGGTCTTGAAAAAATACTTCTTGATATTGACAAGGCGATAAAGATTGTCCGCGAGACCGATGAGGAGATTCAGGTTGTCCCCAACCTTATGATAGGTTTCGGTATAGACAAGATTCAGGCGGAGTATGTAGCCGAAATTAAGCTGCGTCATCTAAACCGCGAGTATATTTTAAAGCGCACCGCCGATATTGAGCAGTTAGAGCGCGAAATTGAAGATATGCAGGATATTTTAAAATCCCGCAGCCGTGTTCTGAAAATAATAGTAAAAGAGCTTACCGCCGTTTCCGAAAAATACGGCAAGGACCGTCTGACGCAGATAGTCTCCGCCGATAACGAGGAAAGCGAAACAGAGGAGCAGCAGCTTGACGAATCACCCGTTACGCTGTTCTTTACCAAGGACGGGTACTTTAAGAAAATTACGCCGCTGTCGCTTAGAATGAGCGGCGCGCAAAAGCTTAAAGAGGGGGATGAGATAACCCAAACCGTTGAATCCGACAATGCTTCGGAGCTGTTATTCTTCTCAGACAAAGCGCAGGTCTACAAATCAAAAACCGCGGAATTTTCCGATTCAAAGGCAAGCGTTCTCGGCGAGTATATACCGTCAAGCTTAGGCTTTGATGAGGCTGAAAATGCCGTTTATATGGTTCAGACCCGTGACTACGGCGGATATATGATTTTTGTGTTTGATAACGGCAGAATTTCAAAGGTTCCGCTTTCGTCCTACCAAACAAAAACCAACCGCAAAAAGCTTATAAAGGCATACTGCGAAAAATACACGCTTCATACCGTGTTCTTTGTAAATCAGGATATTGAGCTTCTGCTTAAATCCACCAACGGGAGAATGCTTATTGTAAACACCGCGTCGATACCGTCTAAGGCCACCAAGGATAACGGCGGTATCGGGGTTATGACCCAGAAGAAGGGACAGAGAATTCTCTCTGCCGAAATATACACTTCAGGTACGCTCGAAAATGAGCACCGCTACCGCACACGCAATCTGCCTGCCGCGGGAAGCAAGCCACTTGCCGGAACGGCGGAGCAGGCAAAGCTTGATTTGTAGTTGAAGTAGCTTTTATTATGTAGTATAATACTAAAAATAAAAACCGCCCGTATATTTACGGACGGCCTGTCAGTACCGATATGCAAACGCTCTTAAATATCTGTCTGACATAAATAATATGTACTGTTTTTTTAAAAAAATCAGCGGAAGTTTTTCCCAAATCGGAGTGAAATTTATAATGGCAAAAGAATTGGCTAAGCAATACGACCCGAAAGAGGTTGAGGACCGTATTTACAAGCAATGGCTTGACGGTAAGTATTTTCACGCAAAGAGGGAAGAGGGCAAGCCTACATTTACAATAGTTATACCCCCTCCGAATATTACCGGTCAGCTTCATATGGGTCATGCTCTTGATGAAACCCTGCAGGATATCCTTATAAGATTCAAGCGTATGCAGGGCTATGATACGCTTTGGGTACCCGGAACCGACCATGCTTCAATCGCGACCGAGGCTAAAATAGTCGAAAGCATGAAAAAAGAGGGGCTGACAAAGCAGGATGTCGGCCGTGACGGTTTTCTTGAACGCGCCTGGGCGTGGAAGGAAAAATACGGCGGCAGAATTATAGAGCAGCTTAAAAAATTAGGTTCCTCCTGCGATTGGGACAGGGAGCGCTTTACTTTGGACGAGGGCTGCAGCCGCGCCGTAAGAGAGGTGTTTGAAGACCTTTATAACAAGGGGCTTATCTACCGCGGCGAGCGCATTATCAACTGGTGTCCGCACTGTAAGACCTCTATTTCGGACGCAGAGGTGGAATACGAGGAGCAGGCAGGTCATTTTTGGCATTTAAGGTATCCGTTTAAGGACGGCAGCGGTTATCTTGAGCTTGCTACCACACGCCCCGAAACCCTGCTCGGAGATACCGCCGTTGCGGTTAATCCCAACGATGAAAGATATAAGGATATTGTCGGCAAAACCCTTATTCTGCCGATTGTTCACCGTGAAATACCCGTAATTGCCGACGATTATGTTGAGGTTGATTTTGGAACCGGCGTAGTAAAAATTACGCCCGCACACGACCCTAATGACTTTGAAGTAGGCCTGCGACACAACCTTGAAGTTATAAATGTTTTGACAGAGGACGCTAAAATAGTTTCCGATTATCCGAAATATGCGGGAATGGACCGCTATGAAGCGAGAAAGGCAATAGTAGCGGACCTTGAAGCCGAGGGTGCGCTTGTAAGCATTGAGGACTATAGTCATAATGTGGGCACCTGCTACCGCTGCGGAACAACGGTTGAGCCGCGCGTTTCAAAACAGTGGTTTGTAAAAATGAAGCCATTGGCAGAGCCTGCCATAGCCGCCGTTAAAGACGGAGAGACTAAATTCATACCCAAGAGATTTGAAAAGGTGTATTTCCACTGGCTTGAGAATATAAGGGACTGGTGCATTTCCCGTCAGCTTTGGTGGGGACACAGAATCCCTGCGTGGTACTGCGATGACTGCGGTGAGATTACCGTTTCAAAGGACGAGGTTCACTGCTGCTCCCACTGCGGAAGTAAGAATATTACGCAGGACCCCGATACGCTTGATACCTGGTTTTCTTCCGCGCTGTGGCCGTTTTCAACGCTCGGCTGGCCTGAGGAAACCGAGGACTTTAAGCATTATTATCCTACAAACACGTTGGTTACGGGCTATGATATAATTCCGTTTTGGGTAATGCGTATGATGTTTTCGGGGTTAGAGCAGACCGGTAAAGTACCGTTTGATACCGTTTTGATTCACGGTCTTGTACGCGATTCAAAGGGACGGAAAATGTCAAAATCACTCGGTAACGGAATTGACCCGCTTGAGATTATCGACAATTACGGAGCAGACGCACTACGCTTCTCACTTGCAACCGGCAACAGTCCCGGAAACGATATGCGCTATATTGACGAGCGTGTAGAAGCCAGCCGTAATTTTGCCAACAAGATTTGGAACGCCGCAAGATTTATACTTATGAATCTTGAAAGCGATAAAGAGCTTCCCGTAAACACCGACGATATTGCGCTTGAAGACAAGTGGATTCTTTCAAAATACAATACGCTGGTTGCACAGGTTACCGATAACCTTGAAAAATATGAGCTGGGTCTTGCCGTGCAGAAGCTTTACGATTTTATTTGGGATGTTTTCTGCGACTGGTACATTGAAATATGCAAGTCCCGCCTTAACGGTGACGATCCTAAGGCCGCGGATACCTGCCGTTCGGTGCTGGTTTCGGTATTCACCGGAACGCTCAAGCTGCTTCATCCCTTTATGCCGTTTATAACCGAGGAAATCTGGCAGTCTATGCCGCACTCGGGAGAGTCTATAATGATTTCAAGCTGGCCTTTATATAACGAAGCCTACCGATTTGAGGATGAAGAAAAACAGTTCGAAAAGATAATGGCGGCAATTAAAGCAATACGCAACCGCAGGGCTGAAATGAATGTACCGCCGTCAAAAAAGGCAAAGGTCTGCATTGCAACACCGTTTAAGGATACTTTTTTAAAGGGAACGGCGTATATCTGCCGTCTTGCCTATGCTTCCGCGGTAGAGGTAGGCGACAGCTTTGACGCCGCAGGCGCCGTGCGCGTAGTTACCGATTCGGCGCAGATTTATATGCCTATGAAGGAACTTGTCGATTTTGAAGCCGAGCTTGCAAGGCTTAATAAGGACCTTAAAAAAGCGGAAGAGGACAGGGAATTCTTTGAGAAAAAGCTTAACAATCAGGGCTTTGTTTCAAAAGCGCCCGCCGCTGTTGTAGAACAGCAGCGTACCCAACTTAAAAAGGTGCTTGATAAAATTGAAATTCTAAAGGGCAGTATAAAAGAAATTGAAAATATGAACTGACATTTATGTCTTTATCGGCAGAACGGAGATTTAAAATGAGCGATTATAAAATAGAAACAAAATGCGTGCAGGGGGGTTATACTCCCGGGAACGGAGAGCCGCGTCAAATCCCCATTATTCAAAGCACTACATTCAAGTATGCAACAGGCGAGGATATGGGTAAGCTGTTCGACCTTGAAGCTTCAGGATATTTTTATTCCCGCCTTCAAAACCCTACCTGCGATACCGTCGCCGCTAAAATAAACGAGCTTGAGGGCGGAACTGCGGCTATGCTTACCGGTTCGGGTCAGGCGGCGTCGTTTTACGCTGTCTTCAATATAGCATCCTGCGGCGACCATATCGTTTCGTCCTCCTCAATCTACGGCGGAACCTATAATCTTTTTGCCGTTACAATGAAGCGTATGGGGATTGATTTTACATTTGTCGATCCCGACTGCACTGCAGAGGAACTTAACGCCGCTTTCCGCCCCAATACCAAGGCGGTTTTCGGTGAGACGATTGCCAATCCCGCTCTTACCGTGCTCGATATAGAAAAATTCGCAGATGCCGCGCACGCTCACGGTGTACCGCTGATAATCGACAATACATTCGCAACGCCTATCAACTGCCGCCCGTTTGAATGGGGAGCGGATATAGTTACCCATTCCACAACCAAGTATATGGACGGTCACGGTGCGGCGGTAGGCGGTTGCATAGTAGATTCGGGAAAGTTTGACTGGACAAAATATCCTGATAAATATCCGGGACTGTGCACGCCGGACGAAAGCTATCACGGCGTTACCTATACCGAGCGCTTCGGACTTGAGGGTGCCTACATAACCAAAGCCACAGCACAGCTTATGCGAGACTTCGGCTCTGTACAGTCGCCGCAAAGCGCGTTTATTCTCGGTTTGGGGCTTGAAAGTCTGCATATCAGAATGAGAAGACACTGCGAAAACGCTTTGGCGGTAGCACGCGCGCTTGAAAATGACGATAGGGTTACCTGGGTAAGCTACCCGGGGCTTGAATCGGATAAATACCATAAGCTTGCAAACAAGTATCTGCCGAACGGCAGCTGCGGAGTTGTAAGCTTCGGCGTAAAGGGCGGAAGACGCGCGGCAGAAACCTTTATGAAAAATCTTAAGCTTGCCGCTATTGAAACCCATGTGGCGGACGCCCGTACCTGCTGTTTGCATCCTGCAAGCACCACACACCGCCAGATGAACGATGAAGAGCTTGCTTCGGCAGGCGTTTCACCCGATCTTATCCGTTTTTCGTGCGGACTTGAAAATTCCGATGACCTTATAAGTGATATAAAGCAGGCGCTTGACTGCACGGAACTTTAATTTAGGAGCCGATTATAAATGCCGATTCGCATACCTAACGATTTGCCGGCGGTAAAAATACTGAATAACGAGAATATCTTTGTAATGACCGAAACAAGGGCTATTACGCAGGATATCCGTCCGCTTAAAATTTTACTTTTAAACCTGATGCCTAAAAAGATTGAGACCGAAACTCAGCTTTCACGGCTTCTCGGCAACTCGCCGCTTCAAGTGGACCTTGTGCTTATGCACACAAAAAGCCATATGTCAAAAAACACCTCAAAGGAGCATCTTCTTGCCTTTTACAATACATTTGACGATGTAAAGGATATGAACTTTGACGGTATGATTATTACCGGCGCGCCGGTTGAACAGCTCGACTTTGAACAGGTGGAATATTGGGATGAACTCTGTAAAATCATGGAATGGAGCAAAACCCATGTTCACAGCACTCTGCATATCTGCTGGGGCGCGCAGGCAGGGCTTTACTACCATTACGGTATAAAGAAAATACCGCTGGGGAAAAAGCTCTTCGGAGTTTTCCCACACCGGGTTGATTATAAGCGCTCAATCCTTTTCCGCGGTTTTGACGATGAATTTATGGCGCCCCATTCGCGTTATACCACGGTGGATATAAACGAGATAAAGGCAAAAAAGGAATTAAAAATTTTAGCTTCCTCAAAGGAAGCCGGAGTATATGCGATAACCGCTGACAGCGGCAGACGGATTTTTATTACGGGGCATTCTGAGTATGACGGGGACACGCTTTATAACGAGTATATCCGCGATATAAATGCAGGTCTTAACACGCCGATGCCTAAAAACTATTTTCCGAACGACGACCCTTCAAAGCCGCCGCTTGTAACATGGCGCGCACACGCAAATCTGCTTTTTTCAAACTGGCTTAACTACTTTGTATATCAGACAACGCCTTATGATATAAAGAAAATTAAATAGGACTTTAATTGCCAAACCGCCGTGTAGCTTTGCTACACGGCGGTTTTCTGTAAATATTAACGTCTTTCGGGCATATCCGATTTAGGCGAGCAACCGAATTTTTTTATATATGCGCGGTAAAAGGCAGAATAGTCGTTAAAACCGCATTCGCTGAAAATTTTTGTGGGATTACCGCCTGACTGTATGCGGCTGCGAATATAAATCAAACGCTTCACGCTTATGTATTCCCAAACGGTAGTGCCCGTGGACTTTTTAAACATTCGGCAAAGCTGAGGCTTGCTTATATAAAACTTTTTGCACAGGCTGTCAAGCGTAATATCCGATGTAAGATTTGAGTTTATATACTGTATTATCTGCCTTTCGGTTGAGGGGTTTTCCGACTGCAGGTCGTTCTTTTTCTCAAAAGCGCGGCAAATTTCATTGAGAAGCGGAATGAGATTTGAGATAATCTGTATACGCTTGTCATTTGAATCGGATATTATA
>JAEDML010000048.1 GCA_016303035.1 Clostridiaceae bacterium
AGCGGTATGGAATTTACGGAGGAGGGAACGCAGAAATGATTTCGGAGATGCTTCAAAAGCTCTGGCAAAACGGCGTTTTACAGACGGGAATTTGGGAAACGGTTTATATGACCGTCCTTTCAACCGTTTTTTCCTACATAATCGGATTGCCGTTGGGACTTCTGCTCTCTGTTACCGATAAGGGCGGAATACACCCGATAGGCTGGCTTAACCGAATCGTCGGCATTATAGTTAACGCATTCCGCAGTATACCCTTTATTATTTTAATGGTGGCAATGCTGCCGGTTGCAAAGCTTGTTGTAGGCAGCAGCCTCGGCAACCGCGCAATGATTGTAACGTTGGTTATAGCGGCGGCGCCGTATGTGGCGCGAATGGTCGAATCCTCGGTAAAAGAGGTGGATTCGGGCGTTATCGAGGCCGCGAGGGCTATGGGAACCTCGTCCTTTAAAATCATAGTAAAGGTGCTTATTCCCGAAGCCAAACCCTCGCTTATAATCGGCTCCGTAATATCTATGGTTACCATTCTCGGATATTCGGCAATGGCGGGAACCATAGGCGGCGGAGGACTCGGACAGATAGCCATAACCTACGGCTATCAAAAGTATCAGGACGATATTGTATGGATATGCGTTGTCCTTACAATAATAATCGTTCAGGTAATTCAGGAGGTAGGTACTTTTATCGCTCATAAGACCGATAAAAGAATCCATAAATAAAAAGAAAGGCGTGTTTACGGTATGAAAAACCTGTTTGAAGAACTGGTTCGCGCAAACTTCAGGTTCGGACGAATGTGTACGCGTACCGTTTAAAATATTCATTATAAACCAAAATATTTATCAAAAAGGAGATAATCAAAATGAAAAAAATTATATCTGTATTATTAACATTGGCACTTTCGGTAGGCTTAATTGCCCTTGTAGGCTGCGGCTCCGAAAACACTTCAAGTGATGGCGGCAAAGGCGATGACAAGGTAATAACGGTAGGTGCAAGCTCAACACCCCATGCCGAAATTCTTGAACAGATTGAAGATAAGGTGGCAGAAAAGGGATATACGCTTAAAATTGTAGTTTACGATGACTACGTACTTCCGAATCAGGCGTTGTCCGACGGCACTATTGACGCAAACTACTTCCAGCATACACCGTATCTTAACAGCTACAATAAGTCAAACGGTACCGACCTTGTTTCGGCAGGCTCTGTTCACTACGAGCCGTTCGGAGTTTACGGCAACGGCGTTACCGACCTTAAAGCTCTTAAAAAGGGAGCAACAATTATAATTCCGGCCGATGACAGCAACGAAACCCGCGCACTGTTCCTGTTACAGCAGGAGGGACTTATCACCCTTCCGGAGGACGCCAGCGCAGAAAAGGGCGTTACAACCCTTGACATAGTAGATAACGGCGGTTACGATATTGTTGCCGTTCAGGCTGATACCGTTGCGGCACAGCTTAACAACAGCGATGCAGGAACTATTGCGGTAATTAACGGTAACTATGCGCTTGCCGCAGGACTTAAGGTTTCCGAAGCACTCGCAACCGAGGACGCTTCGGGTCAGGCCGCGCAGACCTATGCAAATATTGTCGCGGTAAGAAAAGAGGATAAGGACAGCGAAAAGACCAAGGTTCTTGTAGACGCTTTAAAAACAGATGATGTAAAGAGCTTTATCGAGAATGAGTACAAGGGCGCCGTGGTTGCTATATTCTGATAAGAAAGCATAAAAATAAACAACACCTCGGCTTTATGACAGCCGAGGTGTTCGGATTTTGTGGGATATGTTTTTTGTGACTTGCAAAAAACTATTGACAAAACATATGGTTTAGTGGGATAATAACAGTATTATAGGATTAGTATATTTATTGAATTTTAATTTTGGTGATGCTAATGCGGATTATTACCGGAACTGCAAGGGGCAGGCGGCTTATTTCGCCCGAGGGTATGGATGTTCGTCCTACCCCCGAGCGCGTAAAGGAAGCGCTTTTCAGCTCAATACAGTTCGATATAGAGGGCAGGAGGGTACTTGACCTTTTTGCCGGCTCCGGTCAGCTCGGAATAGAGGCGTTAAGCCGCGGCGCCGAAAGCGCGGTATTTGTCGATATGTCGGCGGAATCGGTAAAGGTTGTAAAGCACAATCTTGAAGTAAGCGGATTTACCGAAAAAGCAAGGGTGTATCAGAGCGATTATGCCTCCTTTACGGCGGTAAACCGCGGCGAGTACGATATTGCTTTTCTCGACCCGCCATATAAGTCGGGACTTCTTGAGCCGGCGCTTAAAGCCGTGTGTCCGCTTATGAGCGATTACGGCGTTATTTTGTGCGAACACCCCGAAACCGTTGTGCTGCCCGATACTGTCGGGGATTTCAGCGCTGTGCGCCGCTACCGCTACGGTAAGGTGTTTATCACCTCTTACAGGAAAGGGGCGGAATGATGGCAAAGGAAAGAATTGCAATATGCCCCGGCAGCTTCGACCCCGTTACGATAGGTCATCTTGATATTATCAACAGGGCGGCGGCTATGTTTGACAGGGTGATAGTCACGGTTATGACCAATACTTCAAAACTCTGTTCCTTTACGGCAGAGGAAAGAGTGGGTATGCTTCGCAAATGCATTCAAGGCGCGGAGAATATTGAGGTTGACAGCTATGACGGTCTGCTTGCGGAATATGCGGCGAAAAAAGGCGCCTGCGCTATAATAAAGGGCTTGCGCGCCATGTCTGATTTTGAATATGAATTTCAGATGGCGCTTACCAATAAAAAGCTTAATCCCGAGGTTGAAACGCTGTTTCTTACCACATCGGCTCAAAATATGTATTTAAGCTCAAGCATGGTAAAGCAGATTGCAAGCATGGGCGGAGATATTTCGGATTTTGTCCCCGCCGAAATACATCGGGACATAATAAACCGTATTTACATTAAGAAATAAAAAAACAGCGCCGTTTAAAAGCGGCAGCTACGGAGGATGAAAAAAATGACACTTGATGATTTACTTGAACAGTTTGACGAGGTTCTTGACAGCGGAATAAAAATTCCCGGCAAGAAGACAATTGTGGATGTTGATAAGCTGCGTGCCGTTGTAGACGATATCCGTCTTAACATTCCTGCCGAAATCAAGCAGGCAAAGGGCATAGTTTCCGACCGCGCCGATATTATAACCAACGCAAAGCGCGAGGCTGACGGTATTATCAGAAGTGCCGAGGAACGCGCAAAGGCAATGGTAGCGCAAGAGGAAATCGTAAAGCTTTCTCAGGATAAGGCGGCGGAAATCATAGCCGCCGCACAGGCGAAGAGCCGCGAAATGCGCAAGGCCGCGCAGGATTTTGTCGATGATATTATGCGCAGGGCTGACGAGGGACTTACCGCCAATCTCGGCGAGGTAAGAAAGACAAGGGCCGCTTTAAAGCAGCAGATTCCCTCCGCTTCTAAGGAATCCTAATAAATTTTCAATATCATTTACAGGCTGAAAACCCGAATAGATTTGTTTCGGCGGTTTTCGGCCGGTATTTGTGCGACCGTACCGCAAAGACCGCGGTTGCCGTAATAGGCGTAACTTAGCTTTGGCTTTCGTACTATTATGGGCGAAAGCCGTTTTTTATACCAGGAAGGGGTTAATTCCGTGTACAAGAGCATATCTCCCAATCTCAACTTTGTTGAAGAGGAAAAAAAGATAGAAAAATTTTGGCAGGACGAAAAGATTTTTGAAAAGAGTGTAGAAACGCGCGCTAAGGGCGAACCGTATGTATTTTACGACGGGCCTCCTACGGCTAACGGAAAGCCGCACATAGGCCATGTGCTTACCCGTGTTATTAAGGATATGATACCGCGCTACCGCACAATGAAGGGCTATATGGTTCCGCGCAAGGCAGGCTGGGATACCCACGGTCTTCCTGTAGAGCTTGAGGTTGAAAAGCTTTTGGGGCTTGACGGTAAGGAGCAGATAGAGCAGTACGGGCTTGAACCGTTTATCGACCACTGCAAGGAAAGCGTTTGGAAGTATAAGGGTATGTGGGAGGATTTCTCGCGCACCGTCGGCTTCTGGGCGGATATGGACGATCCGTATGTTACCTATCATAATGATTTTATAGAGTCCGAATGGTGGGCTTTAAAGCAAATCTACGAAAAGGGTCTGCTTTACAAGGGCTTTAAAATTGTTCCCTACTGCCCGAGATGCGGAACTCCGCTTTCCTCACACGAGGTGGCACAGGGCTATAAGAGCGTTAAGGAGCGCAGTGCTGTAGTACGCTTTAAGGCTAAGGGCGAGGACGCATATTTCCTTGCATGGACCACTACTCCGTGGACACTTCCGTCAAATGTTGCGCTCTGCGTTAACCCCGATGAAATATACTGCAAGGTAAAGGCGGCGGACGGTTATACCTACTATATGGCAGAGGCTCTGCTTGATAAGGTTCTCGGAAAGCTCGGCAGTGAGGATACGCCCCCATACGAGATACTTGAAAGCTTTAAGGGCTCTGAGCTTGAATACAGGGAATATGAGCCGCTGTTTGAATGTGTTAAGCCGGTATGCGAAAAGCAGAATAAAAAGGGCCATTATATAACCTGTGACAGCTATGTCACCATGACCGACGGTACCGGTATCGTTCATACCGCGCCCGCTTTCGGTGAGGATGACGCAAGGGTAGGCAGAAAGTATGACCTTCCCTTTGTTCAGTTTGTTGACAGCAAGGGCGATCTTACAAATGAAACACCGTATGCAGGAGTATTCGTAAAGGACGCCGATCCTATGGTGCTTAAAGACCTTGACAGTAAGGGTCTGCTCTTTGACGCGCCTAAATTCGAGCACGAATATCCCTTCTGCTGGCGCTGCGATACGCCGCTTATTTACTATGCGCGCGAATCGTGGTTTATAAAGATGACCGATGTAAAGGAAGACCTTATACGCAACAACAATACCGTCAACTGGATTCCCGAAAGCATCGGAAAGGGACGTTTCGGCGACTGGCTGGAAAATGTACAGGACTGGGGAATTTCAAGAAACCGCTATTGGGGTACGCCGCTTAATATCTGGCAGTGCGAATGCGGTCATATGCATTCTATAGGCAGTATTGAGGAGCTTAAATCAATGTCCGACAACTGCCCCGACGATATTGAGCTTCACCGCCCGTATATCGACGCGGTAACAATTAAATGCCCGAAATGCGGAAAACAGATGCACCGCGTGCCTGAGGTTATAGACTGCTGGTTTGATTCGGGCTCCATGCCGTTTGCACAGCATCACTATCCCTTTGAAAACAAGGAATTGTTTGAGTCTCAGTTCCCGGCGGACTTTATATCCGAGGCGGTTGACCAGACCCGCGGCTGGTTTTATTCCCTTCTTGCTATTTCTACCCTTATCTTTAATAAGGCTCCCTATAAAAATGTAATTGTTTTAGGCCATGTTCAGGATGAAAACGGACAGAAAATGAGTAAATCAAAGGGTAATGCAGTCGACCCGTTTGACGCGCTTAAAACCTACGGAGCCGACGCTATACGCTGGTATTTCTATACCAACTCCGCCCCGTGGCTGCCAAACCGTTTCCACAGCAAGGCGGTAATCGAGGGTCAGCGCAAATTTATGGGAACCCTTTGGAACACCTATGCGTTTTATGTGCTTTATGCAAATATTGACGAATTTGACCCCACAAAGTATTCTATAAATAATTGTCAGCTTACCGTTATGGACAAATGGCTGCTTTCAAAGCTTAATTCCATGGTTAATGCGGTAGATGAAAATCTCGCAAACTACCGCATACCCGAGGCCGCAAGGGCGCTTCAGGAATTTGTTGACGATATGAGTAACTGGTATGTTCGCAGAGGACGCGAGCGTTACTGGGTACAGGGCTTAACCGATGATAAAATTGCCGCTTATATGACGCTCTATACCGCGCTTGTAACCACGGCTAAGGCCGCCGCTCCCATGGTACCGTTTATAGCTGACAGCATTTATCTTAACCTTGTAAGAAGTGTTGATAAGTCGGCTCCCGAGAGCGTTCATCTCTGCGATTTCCCGACAGTTAACACCGAATACATTGATAATACGCTTGAAGAAAAGATGGACGAGGTGCTTAAAATTGTTGCGCTCGGACGCGCGGCGCGCAACGGCTCTTCAAGAAAGAACCGTCAGCCGCTTTCGGTGATGTATGTAAAGGCCGATACCGCGCTGGACGGATATTATGCGGATATTATTAAGGATGAGCTTAATATTAAGCAGGTAAGCTTTACAGATGAGGTTGACGGATTTATAACCTACCGCTTTAAGCCCCAGCTTAAGACTGTGGGTCCAAAATACGGCAAGCAGCTTAACGAAATACGCGTATCGTTGTCCGAGCTTGACGGTAATGCCGCCAAGGCAGAGCTTGACCTAAACGGAAGCATAACCCTTAAACTGCCCTCGGGAGATGTTATCCTTACTGCTGAGGATTTGCTTATCGAATCAGAGCAGAGGGAGGGCTTCTACACAATAAGCGACAAGGGAATTACCGTAGCGCTTGATACCGCGCTCACTCCCGAGCTTATTGAGGAGGGCTTTGTAAGAGAGCTTGTAAGCAAGATTCAAACCATGCGTAAGGAAGCCGGCTTTAATGTAATGGATCATATAAATGTAACATTAAGCGGCAGCGAAAAGGTTGTAGATATAGCCTGCTCCAACAAAGACGGCATAGTGGGCGATACGCTTGCTGATTCGCTTACCGCGGGCTCTGCAAAGGGATATACCAAGGAATGGAACATCAACGGCGAAGAGGTTACAATCGGCGTTGAAAGGGTGCAGTCCAACTAATCTTGAAAGGAGAAATCCGTAATGGCAGATAATTTCAATGATTTTTATGAGGATATCAGCTCTTCATCCACTCCGATAGCTCCGAAAAGGACGCTTAAAAGCGTTACCGTAAGCTATGAGAACGGAATTTTCAAAAATATCGGTAAAATTATCAAGGCGCTTGCCTTTATAGTTTCAATCGGTATTTTCGTTCTCGCCGCCGTGCTTGCCGCCGTGCTTATTATGCTGGATAAGTTTTTTATCGTAGTGGCAATCGGCGTTATAATTATCGGCGCCGTACTCGCCGCGATAGCGCTGTTCCTTATATACGGAATGGGGCATATTATTACGCAGAATGATGAAATTTTACGGCGTTTGTAGTTTTAATTTATATTTTTAAAAGGAAAGTCCCTGAAAGCGGGGGCTTTCCTTTTTTGACTAAATTTGCAAAAAAATTACTTAATTTGTCGAATTTGGTTGACATAACTATTTAATATATATATAATTAAATTGAATATTATTGTGATTCGGAGCCGGAGGACTGCAATGTTAAGGTTTAAGAAAATCTTCTGTGTGGCTTTAAGTGTGATTATGCTTATTCTAACGCTGTTTATAAGCAGCGTTACTTCCCTTGCGGCAACCTATACAACCGGTTTCGTAAATGCTACAAATGTTAATGTGCGTTCAGGACCCTCAACTTCGTATGAGTCACTCGGTAAAATTTCAAATGTCACGGTGGAAATTCTTGAGGAAACTAATACTTCAGGCGGACTTTGGTATAAAATAAAATACGGCAATATAGTCGGATATATTTACAGCGGCGGCAGTGAAAACTGGGTTACAAACATCACTGTACATAATACCGAAAACGATACTACATTTGAGCAACAGCTCGCGGCGTTTCCGGAGGATTACCGCGAGGATCTTCGTAAGCTTCACGCCGTTTACCCGAATTGGAAATTTGAAGCAAATTACATCGTTCCGTCTCTTGATGAAGTAGTGGCAAACGAATCGGTTAACCGCCGTAAACAGGTTAATTTTACTGCCGACGGTGTTTCGTGGCGTTCTATGGGCGAGCATTCGTACGATTGGGGTACAGGCAAATGGGCTGTCACAAACGGCGGTTGGACCGGCGCTTCAAGGGAGGTAATCGCATATTATGCCGATCCGCGCAACTTCTTAAATTCAACCGATATTTTTATGTTTGCACAGCAAAGCTATGATGCGGCAACCCAGAACGCGGCAGGCGTCGAAAAAATTGTAGCCGGAACCTTTCTTGCAAACGGTCACAGCGACGGCTCATATATAAACGATATAATGGAGGCGGCTAGGCAAACCAATGTAAGCCCTTATGTTATAGCCTCAATGATTATTCAGGAGCAGGGCGTTAATGGCAGCAGCTTATCCTTGGGAGTAGAAGTAGACGGAGTAAAATACTATAATTTCTTTAATGTTCAAGCATCAGGCGCAACAGACGAACAGGTTATTTTAAACGGTATCAACTACGCTGTAAGTCAGGGTTGGAATACGCGGCTTAAATCAATAATCGGCGGCGCGAAATTTTATGCTACAAAATATATTTCCGTAGGACAGGATACATATTTTTATATGAATTTCAATATAATCGGAAATATAGATTATAATCATCAGTACGCGCAAAATGTCTATGATTCCCGTGCTAAGGGCAGAAAAATGTCAAAGACATACATAAACGATTATAATTCTTCGCTCACCTTTAAAATACCGGTTTACAGC
>JAEDML010000049.1 GCA_016303035.1 Clostridiaceae bacterium
CTCGGCGTGTGGTATGATATTGAAGATGAGTGTCAGGACGGTATACCTAATGAGACGCTTACTAATATGGTTGTATCCTACCTTGAGTCGGTAAAGGAGCAGGGATACAGAGTAGGCGTTTATGCCAGCCTTAATATGTGGAATAACCGATTAAACGCGTCTATTCTCGATAATTACGAAAAGTGGATTGCACACTGGACCGACGCTAATACCTGCGGTTATGATAAACCGTACAGAATGTGGCAGTATACATCGGACGGCAGTGTAAACGGAATAGACGGACGGGTCGATCTTGATATTTATTATTATTAAAATAAAATAACCGTTTGTGGAGGAATCAGGGAAAATGGCAAAGAGAGTTACATCAAAAGAAAAGAAGGACAGCAAGGAGTTTTTCGAAGCTCTGAAGCTGATGGAGGAGGAACGCGGAATACCGCAGGAATTTATTGCGGACAAAATTTCCGAGGCTATTGTTGTTGCGGCGAGAAAAGATTTCGGCGGCAATGAAATCGTTTCCTGCGTTATCGACCCCGAAAAGGAAATTTTCAGCGTTACCGCGCGTAAGACGGTAGTAGACGAGGTCGAGGACAGATTTACGCAAATTTCCAAAGAGGACGCTGTGGCAATAGATCCAAGCGCCATAGAGAACGGCTTTGTTGATATTAAGCTTGACCCCAAAAAATTCGGCAGGGTGGTTGCACAAAACTCCAAAAATATTTTCCGTCAGGGAGTTCACGAAGCTCAGAGAGGGCAGGCACTCGCAGAGTTCCAGAGCCACAACCGCGAGCTTGTTACGGCCGTTGTTCAGCGTATTGACCCTAAAACCGGAAATGCTATAATGACGATAGGCAACAACGAGGTTACGCTTCCGAAATTGGAGCAGGTGCCCGATGAGCTGTTGAAAGAGGGCGACCATATAAAGGTATATGTAGTCGATGTTAAGGAGACGGATCACGGACCGAGAATAATGCTTTCGAGAACCCATCCGGGACTTGTTAAGCGCTTGTTTGAAACCGAGGTTCCCGAAATATTTGACGGCACAATCGAAATTAAAGCGGTTTCCCGTCAGGCAGGCTCGAGGACAAAAATTGCCGTATGGTCGGCAAACAGCGAAATCGATGCCGTAGGCGCGTGTATAGGACCGCGCGGCGCGCGCGTAAATAAAATCGTTGAGGAGCTTGCAGGCGAGAAAATCGACATTGTAAAGTACAGTGAAGATCCCGTTGCTTTTGTAAGCGAAGCGCTTTCCCCTGCAAAGGTGGTATCGGTGGAGATTGAAAGCACCGAGCCGAAGGTTTGCAAGGTAAGCGTTCCTGAGTCACAGCTTTCCCTCGCGATAGGAAATAAGGGGCAGAATGTACGCCTTGCCGCAAAGCTTACCGGCTGGAAAATCGATATACATCCCGAAAGCGGATTTTTCGGCGAGTAAGCCTTTAACGGAGGGATAATATATGAGCGAGAAAAAGATTCCCATGCGTATGTGCATAGGCTGCCGCGAAATGAAACCCAAGCGAGAGCTTATGAGGATAGTGAGAACTCCGAGCGGTGAGGTTAAGGCCGACCGCACGGGAAAGCTCAGCGGACGCGGGGCGTATATATGCCCTAATCCCGAATGCGTAAGGCAGGCGGCGGCAAGAAAAGCGCTTTCAAAGGCGTTTGAAGAAGCCGTACCCGGTGAGTTTTACAAAGAGCTTGAAAAGGAGCTTGGTAATACTTGAACGACAAAACGCTTACCCTTATGGGCTTTGCCGCAAAGGCAGGCAGACTGTGCTACGGCATGAACGCCGCAGTCGGAGCAGTTATATCACACAAGGCGCGGCTTGTACTGTGCGCCTGTGATGTATCGGAAAAAAGCCGTAAGGAATTATCCTTTCACTGCAACAAGAATTCCGTGAAATTACTTATATTTGACGGATTTGATATGAAGACCGTGTCGGACGCTGTCGGCCGTAAATGCGGTATAATTTCAGTAAACGACAGCGGCTTTGCCGACGCTCTTTTAAAGGCGTATAAAGAAGGAGGAAATGCTGATGACGAATAAATATAAGATAAGCAGTCTTGCGAAGGATTTTAATATGGCTTCCAAGGAAATTACCGCCCTGTTAGCGGAGCTGACGGGCGAGGAGAAAAAATCCGGTGCTTCGCTTGATGAATATGAAATAGGCATCGTGTTTGACGCTTTGACAAAGCGTAATGCGGTAAAAAGCTTTGATGAATACTTTGCAACCGGAGCCGACGCGCGTGAAGCGGCGGCAAAGGCACGCGAAGCGGAAAAGAATAAAAAGCTTGCCGAGCAGATGGCTATACTTGAACAGCTGAAGGCTGCCGCCGCCGCACAGAATGCCGAAGCTGAAGAAAAAACCGCAGAAAAGCCGGAAGCAACAAAGCCAGAGCCTGAAAAAGTTGAAAAGCAAGAGAAAGTAAAACCGGCAAAGGCGGCAGAAAAGGCCGAGGAAAAGCCGAAGGCTGCGGCAAAGGAAAAGACGGTTGCCAAGGAAAAGGCGAAGAAGGCAGAAAAGCCTGAAACCGATAAATCGGAAAAGCCTCAGTCAGATCCGATAGTTCCGCCTGTTAAAAAGGAAAAGAAACGCGGCGAGGCTCCGAATAGGGGACCCGCGCAGCTTCGCCATGTAGATACGAGAACCTCTAATGTAAATATTGATAAATACAACGAAAAATACGAGACGATTGCACCTGCAAACTCAATTAAGGATAATTATTCGCGCAAGCAGAAGATTAAACAGCGCTCGCATGATTATCGCCGTCCCCAGGGCGCAAAGCGAGAAACCGAGGCGGATAAAATGCGCCGTATGCAGCTTGAGCGTATCAAGAAAACTCCCGTTACGGTTACGGTGGGCGATGAAATAACGGTAGGCGAGCTTGCCGCCGCCCTTAAAAAGACCGCGGCAGAGGTAATAAAGGAGCTTATGAAGCTCGGTATGATGGCGACTGTTAATCAGGTTATTGATTACGATACCGCCGAAATCGTCGTTACCGAAATGGGTGCGAAAATCGAGCGTGCGGTTGTAGTGACTATTGAAGAGCAGATTATGGACGATACCGAGGATACCGCTGAAAATCTTAAACCGAGAGATCCTGTCGTTGTGGTTATGGGACACGTTGACCACGGTAAGACCTCGCTTCTTGACGCTATAAGAAACACCGCTGTAACTGACACCGAGGCCGGAGGAATAACCCAGCACATAGGCGCGTACAGAGTTAACTGCAAGGGACACGATATTACCTTCCTTGACACACCGGGTCACGCGGCCTTTACCGCAATGCGTCAGCGCGGAGCTATGGCAACCGATATTGCTATTCTTGTTGTCGCCGCAGATGACGGTATTATGCCGCAGACTATTGAGGCGATTAACCATGCAAAGGCGGCAGATGTTCAGATAATTGTCGCTATAAATAAAATGGATAAACCCGAAGCTAATCCCGACCGTGTGCTTCAGCAGCTTACAGAACATTCCCTTGTACCCGAAAAATGGGGCGGCGATGTTATATGCGTTCCGGTTTCAGCCAAAACGCATGACGGTATAGACGACCTGCTTGAAAGCGTGCTGCTGGTTGCCGAAATGCTTGAGCTTAAAGCGAATCCCGATCGCCGCGCAAAGGGTGTTGTAATAGAGGCGCGCCTTGACAAGGGACGCGGACCTGTTGCTACGCTCCTTGTTCAGAACGGTACTCTGCGTACGGGCGATATTATAGTGGCGGGAACCTCCGTAGGACGCGTCAGGGTGATGAGCAATGAAAACGGACGCGTAATTAAGGAAGCGGGACCGTCGGTACCTGCCGAGATAACGGGGCTTACCGAAACTCCTGCCGCGGGAGATACCTTTGACGCCGTTTCAGACGAGCGCCTTGCGCGTCAGCTTGTTGAGCAGAGGAAACAGAAGGCCAAGGAAGAGGTATTCAACGCGAAGCAGAAGGTCACGCTTGACAATCTCTTCTCCCAGTTGAACGAGGGAGAGCTTAAGGAACTTAACATTATCGTAAGAGCCGATGTTCAGGGCAGCGTTGAGGCAGTACGCCAGAGTCTTGAAAAGCTTTCCAACGATGAAGTCCGCGTTAAGGTCATTCACGGCGGAGTAGGTGCCGTAAACGAGTCCGACGTTATGCTGGCACAGACCTCGGGCGCAATTATTGTCGGCTTTAACGTACGTCCTGACGCGGTTGCCAAGGCGGCCGCCGAGCGCGACGGTGTGGATATGCGTATGTACCGCGTCATCTATGACTGTATTGAGGAAATCGAAGCGGCAATGAAGGGTATGCTTGCTCCTAAATTCCGCGAAAATATCCTCGGTACGGTGGAAGTGCGCAACACATACAAAATTTCAAATGTCGGCACCATTGCGGGCTGCTATGTGACCGACGGAAAGGTAACAAGAGCCTGTCAGATACGCATTGTGCGCGACGGCATTGTTATTGCAGAGGATAAAATCGATTCTCTGCGCCGCTTTAAGGACGATGTAAAGGAAGTAGCTCAGGGCTATGAGTGCGGTATAGGACTTGAAAAGTTCTCGGATATCAAAGAGGGCGATATATTCGAAGCCTTTGTTATGGAGGAGTACAGAGACTGATGGCAGGCTATAAGATAAACCGTGCGACTTCCGATATAAAAATTGCTTTATCGGAAATTTTGCGCGGGGTTAAGGACCCGCGGGTCAGTAAATTATTAAGCATTGTCAAGGTTGACCTTTCGTCAGACCTTTCCTACGCCGCGGTGTATATAAGCGCGATTGAGGGGTATGAAACAACGGTGCAGTCGGTAAAGGCGCTTAAAAACGCCTCCGGCTATGTGCGGCATGAACTCGGAAGCAGACTTAAGCTGCGAAAGGTGCCCGAACTGCGCTTTATAGCAGACGACTCTATTGAACAGAGTGCAAATATATCAAGAATCATTGATTCTTTTGACGGAGACAGAAAAAATGAAGAAAAAGAATAACGGCTGTGTGGAGTTATCACTTCGGCAGACCGCAAGGTTTCTTAAAAAACACGATAATTATATTATTCTTACCCATGCTTCACCCGATGGGGATACCTTAGGCTCGGCGTACGCGCTTTATTACGGGCTTAAGGAAATCGGCAAGCTTGCCTGCGTTATCTGCCCCGATGTAATACCCAAGAAATATGATTATTTTGTGCGCAGAACCGACCATATTTCAAGGGAAAACGCAACGGTTGTAGCGGTCGATGTAGCCGATAAAAAGTTGCTCGGCGGTTTGCAGGAGGAATTCGGGGATATAGTTGACCTTAATATCGACCATCATATTTCAAATGTACATTACGCTAAGAATCTGTATCTTGATTCAGATGCGTCGGCTACTGCCGAATGTATTTTTGAACTGCTGAACCTTATGAAGGTAAACATCAACAACATAACCGCAAAGGCGCTTTATACCGGAATAGCTACCGATACAGGCTGTTTTAAGTATTCAAATGTAACTTCAAAAACACATATGATAGCGGCACAGCTTATAGAGTATGATATTTCGGCGCCCGACATAAACAAGCTTATGTTTGACACCAAATCAAGAATGCTGCTTGAGCTTGAACGTATGGTTCTTGATACGGCTGAGTTCCATTACGGCGGTAAATGTATAATTTTGACCGTTACAGCCGAAATGCAGCAGAAAACGGGCTGCAGCGGCACAGAGCTTGAGGGCATTGCCGTTATTTCACGCAGTATTGAGGGCGTTGACGCAGGCGTTACCATAAAGCAGACGGGTGAAAACGAATATAAGGTATCCTTAAGGACCTATCCTCCGCTGGACGCGGCGGCTATCTGCAAAAAGCTAGGCGGCGGCGGTCACAAGGCGGCGGCAGGCGCTTCGGTTGAAGGAACGCTTGAAGTTGTTAAGGACAAGGTTCTGACGGCTGTAAAGGAAGTAATGGAGGAAGCATATGCAGGGATTGCTTCTGCTGAATAAGCCGCAGGGAAAAACCTCCTACGGTGCGGTTTCCGCCGTTAAAAAAATCAGCGGTGAAAAAAGAGTGGGGCATACCGGCACGCTTGACCCTATGGCAACCGGGGTTCTGCCCGTGCTTTTGGGCAGGGCAACGGCGCTTGCCTCCTCAATGCTTGATTCCGACAAAAAATATACAGCCGGAGTAAAGCTCGGTATTACAACCGACACAGAGGATATAACCGGTGAGGTTATATCAAAAAGAGAAGTTGACATAACACCTGAAAAGATTTGCTCGGTATTATCCGATTTTGTAGGTATACAAATGCAGCGTCCGCCTATGTATAGCGCATTAAAGCGTGCAGGAGTACCGCTTTACAAGCTTGCAAGAGAGGGGAAAAGCGTTGAAATACCCGAACGGGAAATAAATGTGATTTCCCTCAATGCGGTAGACATAAATCCTGATTGCGGTGAATTTGCCTTTGACGCCGTTGTGTCAAAGGGAACCTATATACGCTCGCTTGTAAGGGATATAGGTGAGGAGTTGGGCTGCGGAGCTGTTCTTTCATCGCTTTGCAGGACAAGCGCCGCAGGGTTTGATATTTCACGGTGTGTAAGACTTGAAGATTTGAATGAGGATAATATCTGCGATTATCTGCTTGACGAGGAGGAAGCCGTAAAGCATTTGCGAAGCGTAAGCGTCACCGAAAAACAGGCAATACGCTTTTGCAACGGCGGTCAATTGAGTTTCGAGCGGACAAATATCGCCGACCCGAAATCAGGTGAGCTTATACGCGTTAAGTACGCCGGACTTTTCCTCGGGATAGGCTTTTGCGATATCGAAAATCAGCAGTTAGGAATAAAGTGCATCATAAATTATCCGAAGGTGAGGGAATAATGAAAAACGCTTTGGCTCTCGGCACCTTTGACGGAGTGCATAAGGGACACCGCGCCGTGCTTAATATGCCGGACGGCTATGTGAAAAACGCCGTTATATTCAGCGAACCGCCTAAAATGCTCATTTCGGGAGATAAAGAGCTGATTATGACGGCTGAGGATAAATGCCGTATACTTAAAAGTGTCGGTATTGAAAATATTGATATATTGGATTTCTGCAAGGTTCGGAATATGACGGCGGAGGATTTTCTTTGCTTTTTAAAGAAACGCTATTCTCCGTCATATATCTCCTGCGGATATAATTACCGTTTCGGCAGGGGCGCGTCGGGTAATAGCGATTTGCTAAAGCGCTTTTGCAGGGAAAACGGTATAACGCTTAACTGCTGTGAGCCTATAACCGAAAACGGAGTCTTAATATCCTCAACGCTGATAAGGAATATGTTAAAAAACGGCGAAATCGCCGCCGCAAATTCGCTTTTAAGCGAGGATTTTTCCTACTGCGGCAAGGTAATAAGGGGCGATATGCGCGGCCGAACGCTTGGATTTCCTACAATAAATCAGCGGTATCCGGAAAATCTTGTAAAGCTTAAATTCGGGGTTTACAAAACAAAGGTATGTATAGACGGCAATTGTTTCGACGGAATAACCGATATTGGCGTCCGTCCGACATATCCTACCGATTATTGTCTGAGTGAAACCAATATAATCGGCTTTGAAGGCGATATTTACGGAAGAACGGTAAGAATTTTTCCGCAGAGATTTCTGCGTGAAGAAAAAAAGTTCAGTTCGTTAAGTGAGCTTAAAAAGCAGATTGAGAAAGACAAAAATTCATAACAGGGGGAAATAATATGTTATCAGAGTTAGATTTTATGAAAGCGCTGTCCGCGGCAAGTCCCTTTATAAAAGCGCTGGTTATAGTGGTTGCAGGCTACTATTTAAACAAGTGGATTTTAAAGCTGCTTGCCCGTTCCTTTGAAAAGGCAGGTCATATGGACGCTTCGCTTTCAAAGTTCCTTTTAAAGGCGGCAAATATCGTAATCTATGCAATAATTCTTCTTTCGGCGCTTAATGCGCTCGGTATTTCCACTACCGGCCTGCTTGCCGCACTTTCGGCCGCCGCCGTAGGTATTGCTTTGGCGCTTAAAGATTCTTTAAGTAACATTGCAAGCGGAATACTTTTGCTTATAGCGCCTAAATTTTCAACAGGAGATTTTGTCGAAGTAAACGGTGAGTGCGGCAATGTGCTTCAGGTGGACCTTATGCACACAACCATAAAGACGCCCGATAACCGTCATATCGTAGTTCCTAACGGGAGCATTATGGGAAGCGAAATTATAAATTACTCTAAGGAGGACGAGCGCAGGGTAGACCTTGTATTCTCAATTTCCTACGAGGACGACGCGGAGCTTGCAAAGCAGGTTATAGCCGAGACGGCAAACGCACACCCGTTAGTGCTTGACAAGCCCGATAAGCCGTTTGTAAGGGTAAGCGAATACGCTTCAAGCTCGGTTAATATAACATTAAGGGTATGGTGCAAGGCGGCAGACTACTGGACGGTGCATTTCGACCTTACAGAACAGGTACGCGTTTCGTTCGACAAAAACGGAATATCAATTCCCTATGACCAGCTTGATGTTCATATAAAAGAAAAATAAT
>JAEDML010000050.1 GCA_016303035.1 Clostridiaceae bacterium
ATGTAGCTCTTTACAAGGGCTGTGATATCGACAAGCCGAGAAACCTTGCAAAATCAGTAACGGTTGAATAATAAATATAGGCTGACGGGAGTCAACTTCCGTCAGCCTATATTATTTCTTAAACAAGTCCTTTTTTTACTGCCGGATTATCAATGACATTCCCGTCTCTGTCAAACCTTGAGCCGTGACAGGGGCAATCCCATGTATGCTCCTGCTTATTCCACTTTAAAGCACACCCCATATGGGAGCACCGTTTTGTGACGGGCGTTGCAAGCTCCAGCACCGCACTGCCTAAATTTGCGAAGAGCTGCAATGTCAGCGAGCTTCTGTCGGTGCCGAAAACTTCGGAATATTTATTCTCTTTACCCATAACCGCGTCGGTAAGTATATGTGACGCGACAAGCGAGGTTGTCATTCCCCAAAGGTTAAAGCCCGAGGCGACAAATACATTAGGCAGCGAGGCGCTGTATCTGCCTATATAAGGAATTCCGTCAAGGCTTTCGCAGTCCTGATTTGCCCAGCGATATTTTTCTTTTGCTTTAGGGTAATATTGCGAAGCAAAACGGCTCACCGTCTCAAAGCCACAACCCTTACCCGTTCGTTTTGTACCGCCGCCGATAATAAGCAGGCCGTTGTAGTTTCGTAAATAAAAGCCGTCCTTATCGAAATTATCTACGGTACAGCCTATATCCGAAGCGTTTTCATAGGCGATTACATATGAACGGCGCTGATAAAGCTTTACAAAGTAAAAGCCGTGACTGTTTATAAAGGGAAAATGCGTAGCAACTATTATCCTTTTGGCGTTTATAACCCCGTTTTTTGTATATGCCGTTGTTTTATCGAGCCGATTTACAAATGTATGCTCGTAAATATTAAGTCCCTTTACCGCGTTACTTAAGAATTTAAGCGGATGAAACTGCGCCATTTCCGGAAATTTTACGGCGCCCGCAACCTTAAACGGCAGCGGTGTTTTCCTCGTAAAGGAGGCGTTAAAGCCGAGCCTTTTCAGAGTTTTCGCCTCTTTATCAAGTTTTTCGCTGTCATAAAGCGTATACATAAACGAAGGCTTGCGCTCAAAATCGCAGGGTATTTTTTTGCTTAAATCGGCAAATTCGTTTACGGCATCAAGATTCGCTTTAAGGTAAAGACGCGCCTTTTCTTCGCCGAATTTTTTTACAATATCCTGATAAAGAGTATCGTGCTGTGCGGTAAGCACCGCCGTAGTGCCCTTGGTAATTCCGCCGCCCACGGTTTTACCCTCGGCAAGGACATAATCCACGCCTGCTTCCTTTAGCCTTAAAGCGCACAAAACGCCGGCCATTCCTCCGCCTATAATAAGCACATCGGTATTGACGGTGCCTTTAAGCGAAGGGAAGGTCGGCATTTTAATATTTTTTGTCCAAAGATATTCAATACTCAAAATTTTACACCTCGCGTTTATTATCTGCGCAAAAGTGTAAAATATATATTTTTATTTAATTACCTTATATATAAGCGGCCCCTGTTTCGGCTTTTCCGACCCTATTTTATATGCCCTAAAAAGGGTCTCTGCCGCTTCCGAAATTCTGTTTTTACTGCCGTAAACCGTGGCAAGAGGCTCGCCTTGGTTTACATAATCCCCTGTTTTCTTTTTTAAGATTATTCCGGAGCTAAGGTCAATAACATCTTCCTTTTTCTCCCTGCCCGCGCCGCTTATACACGCCGCTCTGCCGACCGCCTCACAATCCATTGAGGTTATATATCCGTCGCTTTCGGCAAAGATTTCGCGTGACGACTCGGAATTTGGAAAATCCCTTTCCCCCGTAATAAGGCGCACATCTCCTCCCTGCAGTTTTACTGCTTTTACAAATGTTTCAAACGCCCTGCCGTTTTTTATTACCTCTTTTACCGAATTTACCGCTTCGTCATATCCGCAATCAAAGCAGGAGCGGTACATTGCCGCCGAAAGCTCGGTACAAAGCTCGGTAAGGTCCGAGGGTCCCTCGCCTTTAAGCACCGACACCGCCTCGCGTATCTCAAGACTGTTACCAACAGCAAAGCCTAACGGAATATTCATATTTGTTATTAGCGCGGTCATTTTTCTGCCTGCGCTTTTCCCTATTTTAACCATTTCTTTTGCCAGCTCTTCGGCGGACTCGGGCGTTTTCATAAACGCACCTGAGCCGTATTTTACATCAAGCACAATATGCTTTGCTCCTGCCGCCAGCTTTTTGCTCATAACGCTTGCCGCTATTAACGGAATACTCTCTACCGTTCCGGTTACATCCCTTATTGCATAAAGCCTCTTATCCGCAGGGGTCAGATTTCCGCTGTGCCCTGCAAGGCACATTCCGCACTCTGCCGCGTTGCGCAAAAATTCTTCTTCGGTAATATCTGTACGGTATCCGTCGATAGACTCAAGCTTATCCGTAGTGCCGCCTGTGTGACCGAGCCCTCTGCCCGACATTTTGGCGACGGTACACCCCAGCGCCGCCGCAACCGAGGCTACAATCGGGGTGGTTTTATCGCCCACTCCGCCCGTGCTGTGCTTATCTACCGTTTTATCGCCGAGTGATGATAAATCGAGCATATCGCCGCTCTCGGCCATTGCTAAGGTGAGCAGTACGGTCTCGCGGTCGCTCATTCCGACAAGCAGCATCGCCATAAGCAGAGCTGAAATCTGATAATCGGGAACAGAACCGTCGGTAACGCCCGATACAAAAAAATCTATCTCTTCCTTGCTAAGCTCGCCGCCGTCGCGTTTTTTAATTATAATATCGGTCATTCGCATAATTTTTTCGCCCCGAAGCTTTCAGGGAGCAAATCCCCGATAGTAAAGCCCTTAATGTCCTTTCCGTTAAAAAGAATTATCTTAAAATCTTCACCGCAAAATTCGTTCATTACCTGCCTGCAAACGCCGCAGGGTGGGCAGAATCCGTCAACCGTGCCGTTTTTGCCGCCTACAACGGCAATGGCTGAAAATTCTCTTTTGCCATCAGATACCGCCTTAAAAAACGCCGTGCGTTCGGCGCAGACCGTTGATGAAAACGCCGCGTTTTCAATATTACAGCCTGTAAAAACGGTTCCGTCACGGCAAAGAAGCGCCGCTCCCACCTTAAAATCGGAATACGGAGAATAGGAATTTTTGATTGCCTCTATGGCTATATCTGCTAACTCACGATCACTTTTCATAGGCGCACCCCATTTTATTATCTTTCCTTTATTATTTTACATTTATAACGAAAAAATGTCAATTAAAGGCATAAAAACAGCGTGCCGAAATATCCGACACGCGTTTTGATTATCCTATTATCGGTTGAGAGGTATTCATATCCGCAATGCAAACCCACGAATTACCGGCGTTTACCGTAAGCGGAGTACCGTCTGTATTAGTGAACTTAATTGAATCCGAAGCATTTCCCTTGCTCCAATTTATCTGTGTATAGGTACCGTTTACGAAATAATATCCGCTGCCCGAAGTAAGAAAAACCTGCCTGTGCTTTCCGTCGGGATAATCCCTGATTGTCGTAAGCAGTACAAACACATTCTTAAAGTTTTCGGTATTGCCCGAGGTATAATCCTTGCGGACGGTTCCGTTAAAGGAACGAATATATGTACCCGTTGCGGCGTCATAATTCATAGTGGTTTTATAGCTTGCCGAAAACGGCACCGTAACGCTGCCTGCCGCCGCTGACAGCGAGACCTGGGTTCCCTCGGGCGCAAAGCTTTGCCATGCGGACGCGTTGCTGTTTGCGGTTTTCCAACCGTCGTTTACAAGTCCCTGCCAAAGCCTGTCGCCGTAGGCATAAAGCGTATGCTCCGAAGCAAGACCGTTCTTTATGCGCGCGCCGTAATTCTTTTCGGAAAGCGTAACATCATCGGTATCCTTAAGGTGTGGCGCGCAGTATATCGGATCCTGACCGTGATGAACATAAATTGCATTGTGACCCATTGCAAGGTCAACATACGGGTAGCGTGCAGAACGCACCGAGCCTATCCGCTCCACCCTTGAAACATCCTGATAAACCGCCATAAGACGGGTTATTCCGCCCTCAACCTCGGTTTCGTATACAATATCAGCCTTGTCAAGTCCGTTCTGTACGGGCTGAGCGATGGATATATTATTTACCATTATCGCCACCGCCCTGTCATCCGCCTTATCCGCCGATATATCGGAAAGACCGGTAAGCGGATTTACAACGCTTTTTACCGTTTCGGTCGGTGAGGACGGCGCCTCAGGCTCATCTCCGTTATCTACACTCAAAGTATCGGTCTTTTTAGAGCATCCGACAAAGGATAACAGACATATACACATTACCACGGCTAAAAGCTTTTTATACATTGATATTCCCCTTAATGTTAAAACTGCATATTATTATAATACAATATATACTCTTTTTCAAGAGCGCGAGACGAATTTTTGTCGAAATACTGTCTTACCGAAATCTGTTTCCCAACAACGGTCAAGTGCCGTAACGGCGGAATGAATATCCTCAGGCATTATACCGCCGAAGCACAGCCTTACCTCCCCGTAATTTTCGGACGGTATAAGCCTTATTCCCGATTTAAGCGCGGTTTTGCAAAGCTCGTCGGAGGACGCCTTATAGACGGTTTTAAGCAAAACGGTAAGCGAGGTTTCAAACAGCTCAAGGGAAGAAAATGCGGTTATATTTTCTTTAAGTTCGTCACAGAGAATCCGGCTTTTACGGTTATAGAGCTTTCTGAGCTTTCTTAGGTGCCTTTCAAGCGCGCCGCTTTCGATATAGCTTGTAAGCGCCAGCTGCTCGGTCTTGCCGCAGGTCTGATTGTAATAATTTTTACGGCTTTCAAAAACATCCGCAAGATAATCAGGCAAAACCATATAGGCAATACGCACGCTCGGCAGCAGCAGCTTTGAAAAACTGCCGATATATATAACGCGCTCGCTTTCCTTACCCTGAAACGCCGGTACGCCGCGCGCGGAATACCTCAATTCCCCATTATAGTCATCCTCAATTATTATTCTGCCGTCCTTTTTCCCGACCCACTCGCTTAAAGCGGCTCTTCGGCGGCTTAATCCCGAAACGCTGATTTTTGACAGCTGTGACGGCATAAGAAATACTACATCGCTGTCCGCCGCTTCAAGGGCTGAAATTTTAACACCGTTAACATCCGAATCAAGCGCCTTGCACGGTATACCGTAATCACCGAATATACATTCCGCCTGCTTAAAGCCTCCGTTTTCTATACCGACCGAGCTTATACCCTTTAAAAGTCCGCAAATTATGTGAAGCAGCGGACCCGTTCCTGCTCCGATAACGATATTTCTTTCGTTACATACCACGCCGCGCGCCTTAAAGGCATAGGCGGCAAGTGCGCGCCGCAGTCTCGGCTCGCCCTGAGGATCGCCGTAGGATATAAGCTGCTCGGAATCGTTAAGCGCGGCTCGCACCGTTTTACGCCAAAGTGCGGTATCCGCCGAATTAACATCGATTTTTTGCGACGAAAAATCGTAAAGTATTTTTTGCGTTTCTTTTTCGGTTTCATATTTTTTTTCGGGGCGTTCGCTTTTTTTGCATATGTAATAACCCCTTTGCGGACGGCTTTCCGCAATACCTTCAATACACAGGCGCATATAGGCGTTTTCTATCGTTGTGCGGCTTATCTTAAGCTGTGCCGCCGCCTCTCTTATCGACGGCAGACGCTCACCCACGGCTATTTCATCGGCCGCGGCGGCCGCCGCTATTTGCCTGTATATTTCGGTATACATAGCCCCCTCAGTGCAGGACATATCAAGAAAATCAAGCAGCAAAACAATCCCTCCTTTAAAAACTGTCCTTTTAAAAAAAGATAAAATTGGATATTTTAATATGTACACTTTACTGCTATAATACTATCACACAAAACAAAAAAATTCAAGGAGAGAAAAAATGAAAAGCAGTAAAACAACACATCAAAAAATAATGGACATAACCTTTATAGGCGTTTTCGCGGCGCTTAGCTACATTGTGCTTGCGGTTTTATTTATTCCGTTTGCGGATATGTACATTCACTTCGGCAATCTGGTCGTTGTGCTGGCGGCGCTCCTTATCGGCGGCTGGCAGGGCGGTCTTGCAGGCTCTATCGGAATGGGTTTTTTCGATTTGTTCTCGGGCTATGCGACATCGGCTCCCAAAACCTTTTTGCTTAAATTCCTTATAGGTCTTACGGCAGGTTTGGTTTACCGTTTCTTCGCTTCAAGAAAGCGTTTCCCCTCTGTCGCTCTGTTTATTTCGGGAGGAATTTCCGTACTGTTAGGCGCCGCAATAACCGTTTACTCGGTAACCGAATACCACGCCTTTACCGGAAGAAGCGCAATTTTAGCGCCGGTTTTCTTCCTTATAGGCGTGCTCTGCATTGTGTTCGGTCTGCTTAAAAAGCGTTTTTCACAGAAAAACGCCGCGGCGGTAATAGGCGCCGTTTGCGGTATGGCGGTAAATATTGTGGGTGAAACCCTTTGGAAGGTTGTAACCTTTACGCTTGCAGGCTCCTCGGTACAGGCGGCGTTCACCACGGCGGTTCTCGGTCAGGCTTCAACCCTTATCAACGCCGGAATAGCAGTTATAGGCGGCGTGGCGCTCTTTACCGCGCTTGAAAAGCCGTTTACGAAAATTTACAATAAATAATTTAGGCAAGAAAAATCGCGCCCAATGCAAAGCATTGGGCGCGATTTTTAATTTTGACTTATTTTATATTTCCGAGGGATGTTTCCTTTTGAATAACATCGTGGGCGCCGCCCTCGACAATGCTGGTTGCCGATACAAGCGTAAGCTTTGCTTTCTGCTGAAGCTCCGGTATAGTCAGCGCGCCGCAGTTGCACATAGTAGACTTAACCTTGCTGAGCGACAGGCTTACATTGTCCTTAAGCGTACCTGCGTAAGGAACATATGAATCAACGCCCTCTTCAAAGGACAGCTTTTTATCTCCTCCCAAGTCGTAACGCTGCCAGTTACGCGCGCGGTTGGAGCCCTCGCCCCAATATTCCTTATAATAATTGCCGTTCATTGAAACCTTGTTGGTCGGGCTCTCGTCAAACCTTGCAAAATAACGGCCGAGCATAAGAAAATCGGCGCCCATTGCGAGTGCAAGCGTCATATGGTGGTCGTGAACGATACCGCCGTCCGAGCAAACCGGAACATATATGCCGGTTTCCTCAAAATACTCATCACGCGCTTTGCATACATCTATAAGCGCCGTCGCCTGACCTCTGCCTATACCCTTAGTCTCACGCGTAATGCAGATTGAGCCGCCGCCTATTCCGACCTTTACAAAATCCGCTCCTGCCTTTGCAAGGAACAAAAATCCCTCTCGGTCAACCACATTTCCGGCTCCCACCTTAACGCTTTCGCCGTATTTTTCGCGGATAAAGCCGATAGTTCTTGACTGCCATTCGCTGAATCCTTCAGAGGAATCTATGCAAAGCACATCGGCGCCCGCCTCAATAAGCGCAGGCACTCGCTCGGCGTAATCCCTTGTGTTGATTCCCGCGCCTACTACATACCTCTTGTGAGCGTCAAGCAGCTCGTTTGGGTTTTCCTTATGAGCGTCATAATCCTTACGGAAGACGAAATATTTAAGACAGCCGTTTTTATCCACTATCGGAAGCGAGTTTAGCTTATTATCCCAAATAATATCGTTCGCCTGCTTTAAGGTCGTTTCCTCGGGAGCGACAATCAGCTTTTCAAGCGGCGTCATAAAATCCTTTACCTTTGTATCGTACGACATACGGCTGACCCTGTAATCGCGTCCGGTGACGATTCCAAGCAGTTTTCCTGCCGATGTTCCGTCAGAGGTTACGGCAACGGTGGAATGTCCGTTCTTAGCCTTAAGCTCCAAAATATCTTCAAGCGTGCTTTCGGGGCTTACATTAGAATCGCTTACTACAAAGCCCGCCTTGTAAGCCTTGGCCCTTGCTACCATTGCGGCCTCGTCCTCTATTGACTGCGAGCCGTATATAAAAGAAACTCCGCCCTCTCTGGCAAGCGCAACGGCAAGGCGGTCGCCCGATACCGACTGCATAATGGCAGAGGTCAGCGGAATATTCATTGTTATTGCAGGCTCCTCACCGCGTTTGAATTTTACAAGCGGCGTTTTAAGGCTTACGTTTGCCGGTATGCACTCGGACGAGGAGTACCCCGGAACAAGCAGATATTCGTTGAATGTATGCGAAACCTCATTAAAATAAAAAGCCATTGCACTTAACTCCTTTACAGTATAATTTTAAAAGTATTTATAAGATTATATCCGCATAAACGGCGCTTGTCAACAAATAATGTGCCGTATAAGGCAATTTTCGGCGTTCTTAATATAAAAAAGCAAAAAAGCACTTGATTTTTAAATCATCAGCAGTTATAATATACGGGCAACAGTTTTGGAGAGATGGCTGAGCTGGTCTAAGGCGCACGATTGGAAATCGTGTAAGTGCTAATACCACTTCAGGGGTTCGAATCCCCTTCTCTCCGCCA
>JAEDML010000051.1 GCA_016303035.1 Clostridiaceae bacterium
GCTTCGCTTTTTTATTATAAATCTATCAGTCAAGATCCTTGCCGCAGCAGCGCTTATACTTTTTACCGCTGCCGCAGGGGCAAAGGGCGTTTTTGCTTACTACACCGTGACCTCTTACGGTTTTCGAAGTGTTTTCGCCTGTCGAGGTTTCCTCCGCTACCTTTTCGCGGCGAACCTCCTCGTTGCGGCGGACGCGTACCGTAAGCACAAGCTTTGCGGTTTGCTCGCGTATTGTATCGGTCATAGCCGAGAACATATCATAGCTGTCGTTACGGTACTCTACTACGGGATCGTGCTGACCGTATGCGCGAAGTCCGATACCCTGACGGAGCTGATCCATATTATCGATATGATCCATCCAGTTTGTATCAACGCTTCTAAGCAGCATTACACGCTCGATTTCGCGCATTGTATCGCTTCCGAATTCTTCTTCTCTGCGGTCGTAAATCTCATGCGCTTTATTTTTAAGGCTGTCGGCAACCTGCTCGCGCGTGGTGTTTCCGAGCTCCTCGGGGGTAAATACCAAATCGTCGGGTGAGGTTATCCAACCGAGGAAATATTCGCGCAGTCCCTTTAAATCCCAATTATCGTGAACGGCGTCATCACTTAGGAATATCTTGCAGTAGGAATCAATCGTTTCGTCAATCATCTTAAGCACGGTACCTTTGAGGTTTTCACCGTCAAGCACCTTGTTGCGCTGCTCGTAGATAAGCTCGCGCTGTTTGTTCATTACATCGTCATACTGCAAAACATTTTTACGGGTGGCAAAATTCATACCCTCTTTTTTCTTCTGCGCGCCCTCTATGGTACGGGAAAGCATACCGCTCTCAAGCGGAGTGTCCTCCTCAACCTTAAGCGTTTCCATAAGATTTGAAATGCGCTCGCCGCCGAACAGGCGCATAAGATCATCTTCAAGCGAGACGAAGAACTGCGTGCGTCCCGGGTCGCCCTGACGGCCTGCGCGTCCGCGCAGCTGATTGTCGATTCGTCTTGAATCATGGCGCTCGGTGCCGATTATGCAAAGGCCGCCTGCCTCTCTCACCTTTTCGGCTTCGGGGGCTATTTGCGCCTTGAATTTATTGTAATATTCCTTATAAAGCTTACGGGCGTTTATAATATCCTCGTTATCGGTCTCGGCAAAACCGGTTGCTTCGCTGATTATATCATCGGTAAGACCGTCGCCCCTCATCTGCGCCTTTGCAAGGTATTCCGCATTACCGCCGAGCATAATATCGGTACCGCGGCCTGCCATATTTGTGGCGATTGTGACGGCGCCCGGCATACCTGCCTGTGCGATAATCTCAGCTTCCTTTTCGTGGTGCTTGGCATTAAGCACATTATGCTTTATGCCGCGCCTTTTAAGCATTGAAGAAAGCAGTTCGGATTTTTCAATTGTAACCGTACCCACAAGCACCGGCTGAAGCTTTTTGTGACATTCCTCAATACGGTCGATAACCGCGTTGAATTTCGCCTTTTCGGTCTTGTAGACAACATCGTTTTCATCAGCACGGATAAGCGGCTTATTTGTAGGAATTTCAATAACATCCAGCTTGTATATTTCGCGGAATTCGTCCTCCTCGGTCATGGCGGTACCCGTCATACCCGAAAGCTTATTGTAAAGTCTAAAGAAATTCTGGAATGTAATTGTGGCAAGCGTTTTGGATTCGCGAGCGACCTTTACGCCCTCCTTAGCCTCTATTGCCTGATGCAGACCCTCATTGTAGCGTCTGCCGTACATAAGGCGGCCGGTAAATTCATCAACGATGATAACCTCGCCGTCCTTTACGACATAATCAACATCGCGCTTCATAATACCGTGGGCGCGTATCGCCTGATTTATATGGTGGGCGATTGCTATATTCTCGGTATCGTTAAGATTGTCAATCTTAAAATATTCCTCCGCCTTTTTAACGCCCGACGGAGTAAGCGTTGCCGTGCGCGCCTTTTCGTCTACGACATAGTCGCCGTCGTAATTTGTATCCTCATCGCTCGCTTTATCGTCCATTTCCTTGACCTTGAACATTTTAAGCGTTTTGACAAAGCGGTTTGCCTGTGCGTAAAGGTCTGTGGATTTATCGCTCTGACCCGAAATAATAAGCGGCGTTCTCGCCTCGTCTATGAGAATGGAGTCCACCTCATCGACAATGGCGAAGTTATGTCCGCGCTGAACCTTCTGCTCCTTGTAGATAACCATATTATCACGCAGATAGTCAAAGCCGAGCTCGTTATTTGTGCAGTAGGTTATGTCGGCGTTATACGCCGCCTTTTTCTGATCGGAATCCATACCGTGAACGATAAGACCGACGCTAAGTCCCATAAAACGGTAGAGCTTACCCATCCATTCGGAATCTCGCTTTGCAAGGTAGTCGTTTACCGTTACTATGTGAACGCCCTTGCCCGAAAGCGCGTTAAGATAAGCAGGAAGCGTTGCGACCAGCGTTTTGCCTTCGCCTGTTTTCATCTCGCTTATTCGCCCCTGATGAAGCACGATACCGCCGATAATCTGAACCGGGAAGTGCCGCATACCGAGAACGCGGTCGCCCGCCTCGCGGCAGGCGGCAAAGGCCTCGGGCAGAATATCGTCAAGCGTTTCGCCGTTTTTTAGTCTCTCCTTAAATTCGTCGGTCTTTCCGCGAAGCTCATCATCGGAAAGCGCCTTATATTCCTCCTCATAAGACAAAACCTTTTGCTGAATCGGAATAATTCTCTTAATTTCCTTTTCGCTGTAATTGCCGAAAAGCGCTTTTAATAAATTCATATGCACCGTATCCTTTCACCCTTTAAAAAGGGCGATATTTCTATTTGTAAAATATTTTCTTATCCTTAATGTATAAACCCGAGGAAAGGGTTATTTTGCCGTTTTCATCAATAAAAACGGCTTCGGTATTTTCGGTATTTTCTATCAGGGCAAGCCCGTCTTTAAGTCCCGAAAGCAGGCAGCAGGTGGAAAGCGCGTCGCAGTCAAATGAGCTTTCACCGATAACCGTTACCGAGGTAAGCCCGTTTTGCACGCCGTAGCCGGTTTCGGGGTCAAGCACATGGTGGTAAACCGTACCGTCGCTTTCTATATATCGCTGATAGATTCCCGATGTAACGGCGGTTTTATCCTTAAGCTTTAACGTAGCCGCAATGCCGCCGGTAAAGGGTTGCTCTATTCCCACCTTATACTCTCTGCCGAAGACAACAACATTTCCGCCTAAGTTTATTATACCGTGTGTTGCGCCGCTTTCAAGCAGATATTCTTTAATGCGGTCGGCGATATAGCCCTTTGCAATTGCGCCGAGGTCTATAATACTGCCGTTAAGATTTATACCTTCATCTTCAATTTCTATGCTGTGGTAATCAACGCTTCTAAGCGCGTCGGCAATTTCACTGCGGTCGGGCACTATATCTCCGCCGAAATCCCACAGTCTGCTTACCGCGCCTATCGTAATATCAAACCTGCCAAAGGTTAAATCCGAAAATTCAAGCGCGCGGCGTATGATATTTTCGGTGTCCTTACTTACCTTTACAAATCCGTCTGTACTGTTAAGACGGTCAACATCGCTGCCTTCAACCGTACGGCTTAAAATTTTTTCATACTGTGAACAGTGCGCAAAAGCCTCGCCGATTACTGCACTGTCGCAGTCGGCGGTAATTGTCGCAACCGTGTCAAGCACGAACTGCGTTACGGTATTCTCCTTTTCGGTGCATCCGCAAAGCAGAAGCATTACCAAAAGCATTTGAACAGAAACAATTTTTTTCATAGTAACATTATACATTGTCTTTAAATTTTTGTAAAGATGTGTTACAATCAAAATATAAAAGATAGGAGGCAAAAGGGTGATTAAGCGCAGCGATATAATAATTTTTGCGGCGGTTATCGCCGCTGCCGCCGCAATTTTCGGCATATTTCGGCTGAATGAGTCAAACGGCACCTCGGTTTTAATAACCGAAAACAATCAAACGGTATACAAGGGGAGTATTCACACCGATAAAACAGTAAAGCTTTCGGGCAATACCGTGGTAATAAAGAACGGCTATGCTACCGTCAGTAAAGCCGACTGTAAAAATCAAATATGTGTAAACCACAAAAAAATTTCAAAAAAAGGGGAGACGATAGTCTGTCTCCCGAACAAGGTTATTGTGGAAATAAAATAGGCTGTTCCGTTTTTATCGGAACAGCCTCTGTTTTATGCTGTAGCGGACGGTTCTGCTATCTTTTTAACCTTAAAGCGGCGTATTGCATAATTGCTTATGTCAAAATCCATTTTCTTTACATAGTCCTCTATGAAATCCTCATACTCGTCGTCCTTTAAAAGGTGGCGTGAAGAAAGGTCAAGATTTTTAACATAATATTCGTCAGCCGCAAGGTCGCGCTTTACAAGCAGTACAAGTCCCGCGTCCTCGTCAAGCTCTATAAGCTTTACTTCGCCTACCGCCATTTCGGAAGCGTCATCAAAATAATCGGAAGCATAGCCGGTATCCTCGGCGCCTAATACGCTTGCATATTTGTTGACCGGCTCAAGCTCCTCGCTGTCGGTATCCTCCGTTTCTTCTTGGTCACTGCTGCCGTTATATTCCTTGTAAACCTCCTCAAAGGTCTTTTCGCCGCTGTTAAGCGCGGTTACATAGGAATTAAACTGTTCCTTTAAGGAAGCCTTTTCCTCGTCGGTCTTGCTTGAAAAATCCGCCTCAAGCTTATCTGCCAGCATAAAGTTTTCAAGCGTTGCTGACTTTACATCCTCTGCGGATATTTCCTTTTCGCCGCCCTCGCCGTAGAGATGCTCAAAGTAGAGGTTTGAATAATAGGCGTCCTTCATATACTTTGCGTAGGTTTCCTTGCTGACGCCGTTCGGCTCATAATACTGCGAATAACCGTAGTTTGTCCAGTAGTATTCGACATAGGAATCTACATTGCTTTCTGTCTCCTCGTCAAGTTCAAGGTCGGCTTTTTTGCAGAGTGTTTTATAGGCGGCTATTTTCTTTACATTCTCAATAGCGGTATCTTCAACCCAGTTTACGAATTTTTTGCCGTCAATCTTCTTTGAGTAATAGTCTATATCCTCGGTGCTTTCATCCTCGTCAAGTTCTTCCTTTACCTTGCTCTTTGCCTCATTATCGGCATTGATAAGGGCGCACATATAATACGCCGAGGTAAATTTAATATTGCCTGATTTCACGGCTATCTCGTCCTTTTTATGACAGCCTGCAGCGGTAAGCGCCGTAAGCACCGCCAAAACACAGACACAGATAAGTTTTAACTTTTTCATTGATATTCCTCCGTAAAGGGTGCGGTATCACACCGTAATTTATTATGATTATATAACAATAAATTTAAAAAGTCTACTATAATTTGTTAATAATGCGGCTTTACTGCAACGCTTTTGAAAGTTCGCTTACAAAGGCGTTCATCTTCTGCCCCTTTTGAAGCCGTACTACATACGCCGTGCGTACGCCTGCGGAAAGCGAAAAGCGACTGCCGAAGAAGTCCGAAAGTCTGCCCATAACCTCGGGATTTATCGAGCTTATATGCAGTATTGCCGAGCTGCCGTTACCCGTAATTTCGGATATTCCCGCGGCGGCGGCCCTGTTGCGGAGCGTTGCTACATCTATAAGCCCCATAACAGGCTCGGGCGGCTCTCCGAAGCGGTCGCAAAGCTCGTCGATAACATCGCTTGCGTCCTCAGCATTCCTGATATCCGCAATTCGCTTGTAAATACCGAGCCTTGCCGAAAGCGATTCAATATATCCGTCGGGTATGTGCGCCGAGACATTCAGGTCAACGGTGCAGGGTATATCCTCGGGCGGTTTTACGCCGTTTTCCTCATTTACGGCGTCGGACAGCAGTTTAAGATACATATCATACCCTACCGCCTCCATATTTCCGTGCTGTTCGCCGCCTAATACACTGCCTGCCCCTCTTATTTCAAGGTCGCGCATAGCAATTTTAAAGCCGGAGCCGAATTCGGTGTATTCGCGTATGGCTTCAAGCCGTTTTGAAGCAACATCCGAAAGCTGACGGTTACGGTCAAAGCAGAAATATGCGTAGGCGCGCCGGGGGGAACGCCCGACCCGTCCTCTTAACTGGTGAAGCTGGGAAAGTCCCATTCGGTCGGCGTTTTCAATGATAAGGGTGTTGGCGTTCGGAACATCTACTCCCGTTTCTATTATTGTCGTGCAGACAAGCACATCTATCTCGTGGTCAAGCAGTCTTCTCCATATTTCGGTAAGCTCGTCCTCGCTCATCTTACCGTGCGCTGTTCCTATTCTTATATCAGGCAGTCTTTGTTTAAGCCTTGCCGCGCAGATATCTATAGTCTCAACCCTGTTGTGAAGGTAATAAACCTGCCCTCCTCGGCGGATTTCTCGGTTTATAGCGTCGGTAATCACGCCGGTGTTCTGCTCTAAAACATAGGTCTGAACGGGGTGGCGGTCGCCCGGTGCCTCGTCTATTGAGGACATATCCCTAAGTCCCGACATAGCCATATTAAGGGTACGCGGTATCGGGGTTGCGCTGAGCGTCAGAATATCCACAAATGGATAAAGCTCCTTAAGCCGCTCCTTTTGCGCCACGCCGAAGCGCTGTTCCTCGTCTATTATTACAAGGCCGATATTTTTAAAGGCGACATCCTTAGAAATAAGTCGGTGTGTTCCTACCACCAAATCAACCCTGCCCGATTTAAGTCCCGCAACAATTTTTCCCTGCTGTTTGGGTGTTACAAAACGGGAAAGCAGGGCAATATTTACCGGCATATCGCCGAAACGGCGGACTATTGTGTTGTAGTGCTGCATTGCAAGTATGGTTGTCGGCACCAAAACCGCGCACTGCTTGCCCTCGCTTACGCATTTAAATGCCGCACGCAGCGCAACCTCTGTTTTACCGAAGCCGACATCTCCGCACAAAAGGCGGTCCATTGGTACTTCGCGCTCCATATCGCGCTTTATTTCGTCAATACAGCGCAGCTGATCTTCGGTCTCGTCATATTCAAAGCGGCTTTCAAAATTGCTCTGTAAGTCGGTATCGGGACTAAATGCGTAGCCCTTTGCCGACATTCGCTTTGCGTAAAGCGCCGTAAGCTGCTTTGCCATATCGCGCACCGCTTTTTTAACGCGGCTTCGCGTTTTTTGCCATTCACTGCCTCCTAAGCGGTTTACCCTTACCGCGCCGTCCTCCGAAGAAGCGCCGATATACCTTGAAACAAGGTCAAGCTGGGTTACAGGGACATAGAGCACATCGGTTTTAGCGTACTTTATTTTAATATAATCCTTGGTTACACCGCCGTTGGTTATGCGGTTAATTCCGTCAAAAATTCCTATACCGTGAAATTCGTGAACTACATAATCGCCCTGCTTTAATTCATCAAGCGAGCCGATTTCTCTGCTGTTTTTGGGTCTTTTGCGGCGTTTTGCACCCTCTGACGCGATATGCCTGTGGGTTATAAGCAGGAATTTTGCGGACGGTATTTCAAACCCTGACGAAAGTCCTCCGCAGCAGACGGTGACACCGGCTGTTGCCGCTTCGGGCTCTTTTATAAATACCGAGCGTATGCCTTTTTCATTAAGCTGCGCATTAAGCACGCGTGCCGCGCGTTCCTCGCCTGCCAAAACGGCAACCCTGCCGCCGATTTCAAGCATATATGAAATATCCTCAAGCAGTACATCAATATCGCCGCCCCAAGGCGAGGAGCGTTTAAGATTGAAATTTATAACCGATGAAATCGGTATACTGTACGAGCCGCGAGGAAAATTTTCAAAAATCAGCGGTTTATTAAGTCTTTCAAAAAGCTCGGTTTTATCAAGCCAAAGGCAGGCGGTGGCTCTTGACAGCTCTCCGCTTTCAAGGTAATTTTCAATATCGGCGCTTTGCATAACCGACATACTTTTAAGCCGCTCGTTAAGGTTTCCGCTCTCGCAGACTATAACAAGCGCGTCCTTAACGAAATCGAATACCGTCGGCTTGTCTTCATAAATCAAGGTAAGATACCGGTCGGGTGCTATGCCGATTTCGCTTTCAAGCGCGTCGATATCCCTTGTAATGCGCTCTTTCTGTTTTTCGGTAAGCTTGCCTGCCGATTTTAGATAGCTTTCCAATTTTTCCGCAAGTGACAGCGGCTCATAAAGCACCTCGCAGGCAGGGGTAATATCCGCCCTTTCAAGCTGTTCGGTACGGCGTTGGGTCTCGATATCAAAGTACGAAATACTGTCTATTTCATCGCCCCAAAATTCTATTCGGCAGGGGTACTCGGAATTTACGGGGAAAACATCGAATATGCCGCCCCTTAATGCAAACTGACCTCTGCCCTCGCACAGCTCGTTTCTTACATAGCCCGACTTAACAAGGTTTTTTGCAAGCGTATCGGTGCTGATACTCTCTCCGACCGAGAGCGAAAAGCGCGAAGCCCTTAAAACATCGGGCGGAACGGTATA
>JAEDML010000052.1 GCA_016303035.1 Clostridiaceae bacterium
CCATTTCTGCCCTCCGTTTTAGTTTTCCGCATATTACAGAAAGCATTATACCATATTTTTCAGTACAGTAAAAGAGCCACTTGAATATTTTATAAGAATAACATATAATTAGCAGTAGTATATCTGAAAGGAAAACTGAAATGAGACGGATAATGGCGGTATTCGCCGATTTTATAAGAGAAACCGACAAAATTATGCTGGGGCTTTGCATATTTGCAAGCTGCTACGGCTGTATTGCGGTATTTTCGGCAACGCATTATATGGAAAGCTACCGTCCCGTAGTTGTTCAAATTATATGTATGGCGGCGGGAATTGCGGCGGCGGCGGTTATTTCGGCGTTTGATTATGAACGTTTTATTAAACGGTGGTATGCGGCGGCGGTTGTCGGAGTAATACCGGTAATACTTACCTTCTTTATCGGCTTTGCGCCCGAAGGCACCGACGATAAGGCGTGGCTTGACTTAGGCTTTACAACCTTTCAGCCTGCCGAGCTTTTAAAAATATGCTTTATTATTACATTTTCCGCACATTTAAGCTACATAAAGCCCAATATAAACAAGCTTAAATATCTGCTGCCCGTCTGTCTTCACGGAGCCTTTCCCGTGGTTTTAATACACCTTCAGGGGGACGACGGCACTGCGCTTGTCTTTGCCGTTATGGTGCTGTTTATGATGTGGGCGGCAGGCGTATCGTGGAAATATTTTCTGCTGGCGTTTTGTGCCGCGGCGCTAAGCTCGCCTATTGTTTATTTCTTTGTAATGAACGACGACCAACGCGCGCGTATTCAAAACATATTTGATATTGACGCGGATATTATGGGCGTCGGCTTTCAGCAGTGGCGCGGCAGAATGGCGCTCGCAAACGGCGGACTTTACGGTCAGGGTTTTCTTAAAGGGGATCTTACGCAAGCAGGGTTGGTTCCCGAGGGGCATAACGATTTTATATTTGTAAGCATAGGCGAGGAGTTCGGTATGCTTGGCTGTTTAGCTGTAATACTGCTGCTTATGGCTATTTGCTTAAGATGTATACGGGTAGCGAAAATCTGCAATAAGGAAAGCGGCAAGCTTATCTGCGTCGGAATGTTCTCTATGATTTTTGCACAGCTTGTAATAAATATCGGTATGTGCGTTTCGGTTCTTCCCGTAATCGGAGTTACGCTGCCGTTCTTCAGCGCGGGCGGAACCTCGCTTGCGTGCCTTTTCCTCGGTGTGGGACTTGCGCTTAGCGTATACAAGCACCGCAATTCAAGAACCATTTATCTGCACGACTAAAGTTTATGAAAAACGGCAAAAGCCTTATGAAACAAGGCTTTTGCCGTTTTTTAATCAGAGTTTATTAAGCATATTATCAATTGAAGCGTCATCTCTGAAATCAACCTCGCAGGGCTTTTTGAAAAGCGACCAGCTTTCAATATGCTCGCTCGTTTCCCCGGGAACTACCGTTTTAAGCTCTCCCAAGCTTTCAACCTCCGTAAATACACCGCAGCTGTAGGTCTCAAACGAGCAGCCGCCGTCCGGATAATTCCCGTTCGGATGATTTGTATTATATCTCTTGCAGAAAATATCGTCGCCCAAAGCGTAAAATACCGCGCCGCCGCCCAAATCAAAGCCTATTTTAAGCGGATTTGCGGCATTGGGATCCTGCTTTACGGTTACATATTTTTTACCCCAGTAAATTCTGCTGTCGGACATATCGGTATACGGCCACAGCGAGATTATACGGTTTGAAAGCAGTCCCGTATCGTTAGTATTCATCGGAACGATAACGGTGCCGTTCTTTTCGGAAACCGTAAGACCCCAAATTGCAAAATCCTTAGGTCTATCAGATATATTCTTTACACGCATTATTACCTGCATATTGGCGTCGTCGGGATCCATTTTTATTTCGAGTGATTTTGATACTCCGTTTTCGGTTTCGGCTTTCGGGGTGAAAACCGCGCCGTCGGGGGTAATTTTGTAGGAAACCGCATCGCAGTCGGGATAATATGTTTCGGGGTAGGATTCGGGGGAAAGCCATATTCTGTGTCCGCCGAAATTCTCCCATTTTTTGTTTTCACCGAAATAGTCGGTAAATGCCTTGTCGGTTTTCGGATCAAATTCTTCCCGGTTGCTTTGCATAAGATTTTGTTCGCCTAAAAATCCGAAGCGTATAATCCTCGGTCCCAAATCTACCGTGACATAGGCTTCGATAACGCCGTTTGTAATACAAAGGCATTTACCGTAGCTTTTATAGTTTTCTATTTGCTTTACATTTACCATTTTCAACACTCCGTTTTAATTATTTTTGAAGTATATTCAAGTCCGCATTCAAGCGGTTTTTTAAGTGACAGGGCATATAAATCGGTCGCTCGTCCTTCGGTTTCAAATACTTTAAAAGCCGAAGTGTCCAATCGCTTTATATCCGCCGCGCGCGCAATAATCGGCACGGGGCAGTTTTGCGAGCGTTCCTTAAGCAGGGCTTCGCCGGCAGGGGTAAAGCCGAGAACGCGCAGATACGGCGGTTTTTTCATAAAGCAGGAATTATCAATGCCTATAAATGCCGAAAGTACAAGCCGCCTTATTCTTGCAAGCGTATACCGTTTGGTTTTAATCATATTATACAACCCGTCAAGGTCGGTTGCAAGCCTTATTGCCGAGAAAAGCTTATTTTCTATACCCTCGCTTAAATCGGGCAGGGCTTGAAGCTCTGATTCGCTTTTGGTTCGCAGTACCGCCGGCACCGCGCGGTCAAGACGGTGAATATCCGATAAATCCTCAGGTCCGAAAAGCGCCATCACATTTTCCGGTATAAAACGCGAAGCAAATTCAAAATCTCCGCATTTAAGGCGCTCGCGCAAAACCGAGGCGGACAGGTGCTCATTTTCGGTTTCGTCGGAATCGTGCGATGCGCCAATTCTTGTAACGGTCTTAAATTCCATATCGGCGCCGATTCTTTTTGCCGCCGCTATATATTCCACGCCGAGGGTGTTGTTGGGGCAGTTAAGAATACCGTCGGGCACACCGCAAAGCTTTGCCGCCGATTCCCTTGCCGCGGCGAAGGTCATTCCCTGCTCGGTAAAGGAGGAAAGCTCTTTACCGAAACGGTCGGAAGCGAGTATATCTGCCGTTTTATACAGTTCATCCGCATTTCCGCATTCACTGCCGAACATAACGGTATCGCAGCCGAGGTAATCAAGCAGCGATATTCCGCCGAGGGCAAAGTTCTGCGCGGTGGACATAGACCAGCACACAGGTAATTCAAGCACAAGGTCGGCGCCGTTTTGCAGGGCGGCTTTGGCTCTTATACGCTTTTCAAGCAGGGCGGTATCTCCACGCTGCACGAAATTACCGCTTAAAGCGCATACGACAGTACCGTGCTTTGCGGCCTCATTAAGCAGATATCGGTGACCGCTGTGAAGGGGATTAAATTCGGCAATTACACCTACGCAAGACAAATCATCACATCTTTTCAAAAAGTCCTTGAAAAAAGACCGTAATTAAAGTATTATATTATTAGTTTATCATAATTTTATATATTCTTCAATATTTATTCCAACGGGGGACGGTAAAATGAAAATTTTCGTAGTAAATGCAGGAAGTTCATCTCTTAAGTACCAGCTTATTGATATGGACAATGAAAGTGTTCTCGCTAAGGGTCTTTGCGAGAGAATAGGTGTAAGCGGCGCAATTTCGCACAAGGCATCTGACGGGCGCGAATACAAGGCGGAAACTCCGATGCCCACCCACAGCGAGGCCTTTGAGGCGGTCGTATATGCGCTCACAAGGAGCGAGGCTAAGGTTATCGACTCCTTTGACGAAATCTCGGCTATCGGCCACCGCATAGTTCAGGGCGGAAGCGTTTTTTCGGGCTCCTGCCTTATAACACCCGATGTTATTGATAAGATTGAGCAACTCGGTGCTTTGGCACCGCTGCATAATCCGGCACATGTTTTGGCAATACGCGCCTGTATTAAAACCTTCGGCGAGAAAATTCCGCAGGTTGCCGTGTTTGATACTTCTTTCCATCAGACAATGCCGCCCAAGGCGTATATGTATGCGCTCCCGTACGAATATTACGAAAAGTACAATGTACGGAAATACGGCGCTCACGGAACCTCCCACCGCTTTGTAAGCGACCGTGTAGCCGCTATTGAGGGCAAGGATAAAAAGGATATTAAGATTATCACCTGCCACCTCGGAAACGGCTGTTCTATTACCGCTATTAAGGACGGTGTATGTATAGATACCTCTATGGGCTTTACACCGCTTGACGGATTTATGATGGGCACCCGCTCGGGGACGCTTGACCCCTCGGCACTGACTTACATAGCGGAAAAAGAGCATCTTACCCCTGCCGATGTTAACCGCATATGCAACAAGGAATCGGGTATGTTAGGCATTTCGGGCGTTTCAAACGACAACCGTGATATAAGCGCCGCGGCGGCTTCGGGTAATAAGCGCGCAATACTTGCGGTTGAAATGCAGCGTTATGAAATTCTTAAATTTGTCGGTTCCTACATAGCCGCTATGAACGGTGTTGATGCGATTGCATTTACCGGAGGTATCGGTGAAAACGATCCCGAACTGCGCGAGTATGTATGCGACAACCTTGGCTTTGTCGGCGTTAAGCTTGACGGCGAGAAAAATAAGCTAAGAGGTAAAGAGGTTCGCATTTCTACCGATGACAGTAAGGTTAGGGTTTATGTTATCCCCACCAACGAGGAGCTTGCCATCGCAAGGGATACCCTTGAAATAATTTCAAAATAACTATCGGAGTCAAAGTATGAATATTAACCAAATTAAAGCTAATATATCAGCAGGAAATTACGATAAAGATTTTTCAATGCTTTACGGCGATGTTCCGTCGGCAAGAGAGCGTTATACAAAGGCGTGCGACAGCTTTGAAGAGCTGTTCCCTTCGCACAGCGGAATACGCCTTTTCAGCGCACCCGGCCGTACCGAGGTCGGCGGTAATCATACAGACCATCAGCACGGCTCGGTGCTGGCAGGCGGCGTAAATCTTGATGTTATAGCGGTTGCGGCTAAGAATGACAGCGGAATTATCCGCATTAAATCCGAAGGCTACGATATGGACACCGTATCGGTTGACGACCTTGACAAGAAACCGCAGGAGGAGGGCAGAGCAATATCGCTTATACGCGGAATATGCTCGTCCTTTTCGGAAAGAGGAGTAAAGCTTTCAGGCTTTGACGCCTACACCACTTCCAATGTTCTTAAGGGGTCGGGGCTTTCCTCTTCGGCGGCGTTCGAGGTGCTTGTAGCCACTATAATTAACGGACTTTTTGCAGAGAGTAAAGTTTCTCCTGAGGATATTGCCAAGATGGGGCAGTATGCCGAAAATGTATATTTCGGAAAGCCTTCCGGTTTGCTTGATCAAATGGCAAGCTCGCTCGGCGGATTTACATTCGCGGATTTTCATAATCCCAAAGAGCCTGTAACCGAAAAAATCAATCTTGATATTTCAAGCTTTGGATATTCACTTTGCGTTGTAGATACCGGCGGTAACCACGCAAATCTTACCGACGATTATGCCGATATAACGGTGGAGTGCCGTAAAATAAGCAATGCGCTCGGCGTTGATTTCCTGCGTGACGCAGATGAAGCAAGGTTTTACGAAAATATTGCTTCGCTCCGCGAAAAATGCGGCGACCGCAGCGTGCTTCGCGCCATTCATTTCTTTAACGAGCAAAAGCGCGTTTATATGCAAAAGTCCGCGCTTGAAAGCGGAAATTTTGAGGAATTTTTGCAGCTGGTAAATGAATCGGGTCAGTCATCATACGACCTTTTGCAGAACCTTTATTCAACCTCCGCCGTTTCGGAGCAGGGATTGCCCGTAGCCTTAGCGCTCACAAAGCAGTTTCTTGCCGGCCGCGGCGCCTGCCGCGTACACGGCGGCGGCTTTGCCGGAACGATTCAGTGCTATGTACCGTCGTTTATGCTTGACGGATATAAGAAAATGATAGAAAAGGTATTCGGCAAGAATTCCTGTATGCCAATTTTCATTCGTCCTGTCGGTGGATATGAAATAGTATAGTCATAGCAATAATCAAAACCACCGGTTCAACCGGTGGTTTGCTCCACCCCTATAAGGGGTGATTACTGGCTTGACCCCTAAAAGGGGTTTCGAAAGTTTAGCACCGCATTACTATTTGGCTCTATAATAAATGTTGGGGTAACCAAGTAGAGCCTACGAGGAAAAATCGATGAAATAATAAAAAAGTAGAGCATATTTGGAGAAAATCCGTTAAAATAGAAATGTGTAGTATTATCTCTTAAAACTAACTTCGCATTTACCAACCCAAAAGACCGAACAGTGCAATCTAATCACATTATACATAACACAATAAATATATTTACTACCTTATTGTTACGATGACCGCAGTTTTCTGTATTTTAATATTGAAAAAACAACTTCGATATGCTATATAGGAATTAATTAATAGGAGTTTTAAAATGAAAATATTTGATACGCATATACATATTAACAGCAAAAATATTGAGCAAAATTATCTTCTAGAACATATGGAAAAAGCAGGAGTTTACGGTGGTGGACTTATTTCCTGCCCACCGGAAGAAGCAACCACTGCCCTTTTAAAAATGCCTTTTAAGGAAAGGCTTGAGAATGTTTTAAAGTGGAAAAAAGGTTATGAAGGCAGACTTTTTGCTGGTCTTTGGGTTCACCCCGAAGAAAAGGATGTTTGCGCAAAAGTTCAAGAAGCTAAAAATGAGGGCATTGATTTTTTCAAGGTAATCTGTGATACTATGCCGGCATACGAAAAGCCGTGTATGGAATTATGTAGTGCAATTGAAAAAACCAACAAGCCTGTGATGTTCCATTCCGGCATATTGTACGGCGGAACGGATACTTCCCGATTTAACCGTCCTGCCTATTGGGAAAGCCTTTTAAATCTTAAAAATCTTAAGTTTTCTTTAGCGCATTGCTCTTGGCCGTGGCATGATGAATGTTTCGCAGTCTATGGTAAATTTCTGCATTATTATAATAGCAGTAAGGGTAGTGAGATGTATCTCGACACAACACCCGGCACTCCTAAAATTTACAGAAAAGATTTATTATATAAGATTTTTAACATCGGCTATGACATTGAAAATAACATTATATTCGGCACAGATTCAATAGCAACGGATTATAATGTGGAGTGGGTTAAGGGTTGGATTACCCTTGACAGACAACTTATGGAAGAAATGGATGTTCCTGAAAATGTGCTCCGTAAATACTATAATGAAAACTATATGCGTTTTTTAAAATGTGAAGATATTGACCATCGTCTTCCTCAAATAAATAAATAGGAGAAAATATGGAGTTTTTTGTAAACGAAATTCTTGAGAATGAGGATTTGAAAAAAAAAATTATAAATTATGACCGCAAGGAAGGATCAGCGCAGGTTGCCCAAAGTATAATAAACGGTCACAGACCCAACATTGAAAAGGGGATTTTTCCTTTATGTGTGCTTGCGTACCTTGCTCCGTATGCTTTAGAATTAAACAATAAAAGAGGAATTGCAAAGGATATCACGGTTAAAACCTTAAAGGATGTCAATGTGTGGGTTGACAACTATTATAACCGCTATAGTGAACTCGGCTTAGGTGAATTTCACTGGCTTGTTAATCATTATACAGGGGATTTATTCCGCTTGGGCAGGCTACAGTTCAGGCTTGAAAAAAGCCTCGACGGCATACCGGAAGGCGAATATGCCATTGAAACACACATTCCGCAAGGCGAAGCCCTAACAGAAGAAAAATGCCTTGAATCCTTTAAATGCGCAACAACATTTTTTAAAAAATACTTTCCGCAAACCCCTGTCAAATACTTTATGTGCGATTCTTGGCTACTCAATCCAAATTTGGCCGATATATTGAATGAGAAATCAAATATCGTAAAGTTTATGCGCCTTTGGACACCCGTTTCATTTGCATCTGATAACAGTTCACAGGCCATTGAAAGGGTTTTTGGTTTTGATTTCAAACGGGATAATATTAAAAATGCCCCCGAAAACACCTCTCTTCAAAAAGCACTTAAAGAATACTTGCTTTCCGGCGGCGATATGGATTTGACTTTAGGCTGGCGCAAAATATGAAAGAGAAACTACAAAAAAACAACCGTCCTTACCTATACTTACATCTGCTCGCACCGTCTTTTAAAGTCACATATACTCATGCATATCCCTTGTGATATTGGATTACATAGTCGCTTACGCGAGATTACATACCAATCCTTCAGATTAGATAAAAAAAGAACGAAGTCGAAACTTCGTTCTTTGAGAGTGTCGAAAAAGTCGACACTCTCTTGGACGGGGATTCCGTTCGCAAAAATCAAAGATTTTTGACTGCACTCCTTTACTCTTGTGGTGCCCG
>JAEDML010000053.1 GCA_016303035.1 Clostridiaceae bacterium
CCGTCAAGCGGTACTTTTTCGCCCGGTTTTACTATTATTATATCGCCTTTTTTTATATACTCGGGCGATACTGTCTTAATGCCCTCCGGGGTTTCAAGATTTGCAGTTTCGGGTCTTATATCCATAAGGCGTGAAATTGATTTTCTGCTGCGTTCCGACGCTATATGTTCAAAAAGCTCGCCGATAGCAAAGAAAAGCATTACAAAAACCGCTTCGGGATATTCGCCCACAAAAAACGCGCCGAGGGTTGCGATACTCATTAAAAAACATTCGTCAAAAATTTTACCGTGCACTATGTTTTCCGCGGCTTCCTTTAAAACCTCGCCGCCTATAATAAGGTAGGGGACGGCGTAAAGCAGTATTTCGGCAACCGGCGGCAGTTTAAAAATTCGGGTAATTATCATAAGCGCCGTAAGACAAACGGCTGAAACCGCTATTTTTATAATATCTTCTCTGTGCTCTTTCATCGGTATTTTCCCCCTTAGAAATTATTCTGTAATATGCTCTATACCCTGTGCTATTATGGTTTTTACATGACTGTCCGCAAGCGAGTAATAACAGGTTTTACCGTCGCGCCTGAATTTTACAAGTCCCGCGTTTTTAAGTACCCTTAGCTGGTGGGAAATTGCCGAAATCGTCATACCCAGAATATCGGCAATATCGCAAACACAAATCTCGCTTTCAAAAAGGACATAAAGTATTCTTATCCTTGTGCTGTCCCCGAAGACCTTATATAATTCCGCAAGGTCGTAAAGCGTGTCTATCGGCGGCATTTCGTTTCCCACGGCGGCAACCAAATCCTTGTGTACACATTGATCCTCACATAGAGGTGCTTCTTCTGCGCGGCTTTTATCCCCTGATATAACTGACATAAGACACAGCTCCTTTATTGAATATTTGAATTATTGTTCAAGTATTATTATAATATAATTTTTTAAATTGTCAATATGATTTTGAATAATTTAAGGTATTATTTTGGCTGACGGAAGTCTAAGCAAAAACAGCGCCTTAAAACCCGTTTATAGGTTTTAAAGCGCTGTTTACTTCATTGATATATCGGTTTAAGCCTTTCCGACAGAACCGAAAAGCTCCATTTTTTCCTTAACCTTATCCTTAATTGCCTGTGTGCCGTCTGCAAGCAGCTTGCGCGGGTCAAAGCCCTTGCCGGTAAGGTCCTTGCCGGCCTCTATATATTTGCGTGTGGCTTCGGCAAATACGAGCTGACATTCGGTGTTGACATTGATTTTTGAAACGCCGAGCGAAATTGCCTTGGCAATCATATCGTCGGGAATTCCGGTACCGCCGTGAAGTACAAGCGGCATTTCGCCGGTGAGCTTTTGAATTTCGTCAAGCGTGTCAAAACTAAGCCCCGCCCAGTTTTCGGGATATTTTCCGTGAATGTTGCCGATTCCGGCCGCAAGCATGGTAACACCCAAATCTGCAATCATCTTACATTCTTTCGGGTCGGCAACCTCGCCGCTGCCGATAACGCCGTCCTCTTCGCCGCCGATAGCGCCTACTTCGGCTTCAAGTGAAAGACCTAATTTATTGCAGGTTTCAACCAGCTCCTTGGTCTTTGCTATATTTTCCTCAATCGGATAATGAGAACCGTCAAACATTACCGAAGAAAATCCCGCTTCGATGCATTTTTTTGCGCCCTCATAGCTTCCGTGGTCAAGGTGCAGAGCAACCGGTACGGTTATATTAAGCTCTTCAAGCATACCGTTTACCATTCCGACAACCGTCTTATAACCGCACATATACTTGCCGGCACCCTCGGAAACGCCGAGAATAACAGGAGAGTTAAGCTCCTGCGCAGTCTGAAGAATGGCCTTTGTCCATTCAAGGTTGTTAATGTTAAACTGACCGACCGCATATTTTCCGGCCTTAGCCTTTGTTAGCATTTCTTTTGCTGAAACCAACATTTTAAATTCCTCCGTTAAAAAGTTTGTTAAAATTTTATCTGCTATTATTGTATATCAATTATGTCCTAAAATCAAGATTTTATTTTACAGCAGGATCCTTTACTATTTTTTCGGGCGGTACTTCAAGCAGCGTGGGGTCCTTAAAATAGTGTTGCATACGCCTAAATGCAAGTGCAAAATAACTGCCCGAACAAATTCTTTCATCCATAACCACGCCGAGCGGCATACAGCGCTCAAAATAAATTTCATCACCGCGGCGTTTTGCAACCTCGCGCATGTTTCCCATTGTTATGAAAACGCTGGTTGTTCCGAACTCGTAGCAATGATGATATATGTGGTTTGTTCTGATAGACGCAAGGTTTGAAATTACAAGACTGTTGTGAAACGGTGACATATCAATTATTTTTTTCGGCAGCAGACCGTGCTTATCCAAAAACTTAAAAAGTCCTACCCCTATCGGAAGAACGCCCGGTACGCTTAACAGTATTTTTATCATCTTTTCGGTGCCGTTATTTTCGGGAATATTGCGGTTTTCATCGACATATTGGTTTATCTTGTCATTGACATCGAATATGGTATCGTTCATATCAAAGTACATTTTGGACATTGTTCCGTTATCCATAACGCCTGATTTTAGAACGACCATGGCAACGCAGAATTCATTTCTTGCATAGGGCTTGCGGTTTGCTATAAATCTGTTAAGAAGGGGAAATTCCGCCGCGGTGCGAAGATAAGCCGCTATTATAACCGACATATGGCTTACAGCAATGCCCTGCTTACGCTTTTCGTTAAGATATTTTTGAATAGGGTCAATCGGAATGTCAAGCGTGACCATATTCATTGCATCGACACGCTTATCCATTATGTAGGCGGCAACCTTGTACATCGGGTCGGTATCCCTTAAACGCGTTCCGTCTGCTCTCATATTTTAACTCCGTTCCTCCGCTTGCTGAAAGCGAAATTTACTTTTTAAGAGTTTTCTTGAAACTCATATACACAATAATACCATATAATGCGTTTTATTACAAATATTTTTTAACATTTTGTTAATAAAATTTTACCAATTTTATATTTTACGCTTTTTGCTTACAAAAAATTCCGCCCTGCTCCGTAAAAAGCGGAGAAGCAGCGGAATAAATGCTTTACTGTGCGCTGAATTTTTGTTTTACCGTGGATATTTTGCTTTGTTCTGCCTGTTCCGACGGATACCAGCCCTTTGCCGACATTTTAGTGTAAAGGGTGTCCTGCATATTAAGCGCGTCGGTAAGTGCCGAGCTGAAGGTATTGTGCACATTGGCGGTTGAGGATTCTATTGTTCCGTGCATAAAAAGGTCGCATACGCCCTTTTCAAGCAGCAATATATCCTCCATAAGATTCTTGTCATCCATTATTTTGACTCCTTTATAATACGGTTTTACATTGGTTTAAAGCAGACTGTAAAAGCTCTGAAAAATCTGGCTGTGCTGCTTTGCCAGCTGCTCGACGCAGGTTTTTAATTCTCCGTCCTGAAGCTGATTTGCAGTTTCTTTGCACTTGGTCTGAAAGTATTTTTCGTGACCTAATGCGTCCTCGATATATAAAAGTTCCTTCGGTGTCAAGGGTGTTCCCCTCCTTTCGGAGTATATTATGCGTTTGTTCGCCGCGCAATATACCGACCGCCGACAATAAAAATGTTGCAAAATGGAAAAATCTAATTTATAATAGTAAAGTATTTTTTATGTATGAAGGGTGGGACGCAGGCGCGGCTGTAATTTTAGCCGCTGCCGGTGACAATGGCAAACGATAAACTTGTAAAATCCATAACCTCAATGGATGAGGATTTCGCTAAATGGTATACCGATGTTGTAATTAAGGCGGAGCTTATTGATTATTCCTCTGTAAAGGGGTGTATGATAATCCGTCCTTACGGCTATGCCATATGGGAAAATATCCAGCATATTATGGACGGTATGTTTAAACAAACCGGTCACGAAAATGTGTATATGCCTATGTTTATACCCGAGAGCCTGCTTCAAAAGGAAAAGGACCATGTAGAGGGGTTTGCGCCAGAGGTCGCATGGGTTACCCACGGAGGGGAAGAGGAGTTAGAGGAACGCCTGTGCGTCCGTCCTACCTCCGAAACGCTTTTCTGCGACCATTTTAAAAATATTGTACATTCCTACCGCGACCTGCCTAAGCTTTACAATCAGTGGTGCAGCGTAGTGCGCTGGGAGAAGACAACGCGTCCGTTTTTGCGTTCGCGCGAATTTCTCTGGCAGGAGGGGCATACCCTGCACGCAACACCCGAAGAAGCAAGGGAAGAGACTATTCGTATGCTTAATGTTTACGCCCGCTTTGCCGAGGAAGTTCTTGCGATGCCGGTTGTAAAGGGACAGAAAACCGAGAAAGAACGCTTTGCAGGAGCCGAGGCTACCTACACAATAGAGGCACTTATGCATGACGGAAAAGCGTTGCAGAGCGGCACCTCGCACTATTTCGGGGACGGTTTTGCAAAGGCGTTCGGTATTGAGTATACCGATAAGAATAACAATCTTGTACATCCGTTCCAGACCTCGTGGGGAACCACTACACGGCTTATAGGCGCGGTTATTATGACCCACGGAGATGACAGCGGTCTTGTGCTTCCTCCGGCTATTGCACCTATTCAGGCGGTAGTTATACCGATAGCATGCCATAAGCCGGGTGTGCTTGAAAAGGCAAACGAGGTTTATTCACGCGTTTCAAAGGTTTGCCGCGCTAAGATTGATGACAGCGAGCAGTCCCCCGGCTGGAAGTTCGCCGAATACGAAATGAAGGGTGTGCCGCTTCGTATAGAGCTCGGTCCTAAGGATATCGAAAACAACAGCTGTGTTGTGGTAAAGCGGGATAACCGCGAAAAAACCGTTGTATCTCTCGACGAGCTTGAAACAAGGCTCCCCGAGCTTTTAAAGGCTGTGCATGACGGACTTTATCAAAAGGCGCTTGAACGCAGGGCGAATATGACCTTTGACGCGCTGACTCTTGACGAGCTTAAGGATATTGCCGACAATAAGCCGGGATTTATACGCGCCATGTGGTGCGGCGACCGCGAGTGCGAAGACAAGCTTAAGGAGGTTGCAGGCGTTACCTCTCGCTGTATTCCGTTCGAGCAGGAGCATTTATCAGATAAGTGCGTATGCTGCGGTAAGGAAGCAAAATATATGCTTTATTGGGGCAAGGCTTACTAAAAAATTTTTATAAATACTACGGGCGTTACCGCAAGAGTTTACGGTAACGCCCGTTTTTTTATCATACAGCCTTTTCAAGAATTGCCGCCATAACGGTTATATCGTCCTCGTGATTATCGGAACGCCGCCGCTTTGCACATTCGCATAAATGCTCGGCGAGCTCCTGTGCATTTCCGTCGCGCCAGGCTTCAACCTCGGCGCGTATCCAGTCTATTCCTTCGCTTGCGGCACCGTCCGACATCAGCACTACAATATCTCCCACCTTTATCCTTACGGTTGCGGTATCAAAGCCGATTTCTCTAAGTATTCCGGCAGGAAGCGAGGTGCTCTCGGCTTTTCCTGTGCGTCCTGAGCGCCTTAATACGGTGGGCGCCGCGCCTGCCTTGTAAAGTTCGGTCTTACCTGTGTACAAATCAATACTTGCAATATCAACCGTTGCAAGCGATTCATCGGTCGATTTAAACAGCATTGAGGAATTCAGTATTTTAAGCGAGCAGTCATAACCGAAGCCTGCTTTAAGAAGTCGTGACATAAGTCCCGAAGCCATAGCCCCGTCTACCGCGGCTCTGCCTCCGGTACCCATTCCGTCGCTTAAAACCATTATAAAGTGACCCCTGCCGTCGTTAAAGAAACGGTATGCGTCGCCGCACATAGAGGAATGTGAAGCGCATATCTGCTCAACGCCTATATCAACGCAGTATGCCGCGTGCTCGCTTAATACTATAAACACATCGCCGCCCACTTCGCTGATATTCGGTATGTCGAAGTCCCTTTCGCATACCACCGAAACCAGCTTCATTATTTGCAGCTTGTTAAGAATAAGCTCGGGCGTTTTTTTCACCTTAAGCTCAATTGTCATTCTGCCGTACTTGTCTATTCGGCTGCTGCATTCGTCTACCCGTATATCTATGTTTTTAAGGGCGGAAGCCGCGCTGACGGCCGCCGAATTATCAAACTGCTCGTCGTTTTCAAAATCTCGCGAAAGGTCGTAAAGCATTGCGGATATGCCGTTAAACTGGTCGGATACCACCGAACGCACCTCGTCAATGCGGTTTTCGGCAGCGATTCTCGAAGCATAGTCGGAATACCGCCTGTATACCGCCGTTCCCACGCGTGAATTTCTAAGGCATCTGCCGCGGAATTCTTCGGGCGCATGGGTTTCGGGGGAGTATTCGCCCTGTTTTACCGCCTTGGTCATTTCAAGCACGGCGTTCATGGTTTCTTCGCGCTTGCTCTCCCAGCAAAAAATTCTCAGCTTGCAGCCGGCGCAGGCGTCCTGCTCTATGCCGGATATCACCGTTCCGAAATCGGGAGAGTTAATTTTTGAAAGCTCGCGCGAGACCTGCTCAACCGTTCCCGAAACATCTTTAAGCGCGTTAGAGGCGAGGTCAAGCCGCATGGTAACAGCCTTTTTAAGCCCCTCGGGAACGGCTAACTTCGGGTATGCGGAAAACAGCTTGCTAAGGTATATGCCGGTTTTTCTCGGAAGCATAAGAAAGAGTGCGGAGCCTATCGCCGTTTCAACTACGGTTGCCGCAACCGTTACAGGCATTTGCCCCGATACCGCTCCTACAAAGCCCGAAATTATCACCGCGGCAACTTGAGCGTATTTGCCGAGTGAGGCGAATACCCCTGCCATTAAACCGCCGAAGGCGTAGATTACCGACAGCTTGTCCGCACCGCCCGAAAGCGAAAGGGTAAAGGCAACCGCAATTCCGCTTATGGCTCCCGCAAGCGTTCCACCGTATTTAGCGGCAGAGAGAATAAGCAGTATGCTTAGTACGCCGCTAAGGGATATTCCCGCCGTTTTTATTCCCGAAATTCCCGAAATAAAAATGCTTGTGACAACAAGTATAGATGCGAGTTCCTCACTGCTTACCCCCGCGCTGTCTCTGAAAATTCCGTGTGACGCGCGGCAGACAAAATAGGTTGCTCCCGAGGATAAAAGCGATTCGGCAATTATGTTTACAACGCTTGCCGACATACCCTTTACGGTTACCGCCGCGGTTAAAAAGTTTGCAAGCAGGCATACAAGGCTTAAGAAAAACGGATTTTTTATAAGCCTTCTGTTACGCGAAAGCATAAGCTTTATTGCCAATACGGCAAAAAGCGCCGCTATGTAACGGAATGCGCCGTTGCCCGCCGCCGGAATAAAGTATCCGAAAAACACACCTATTGCCGCCGCAGGGGTATATGTTATCGGGCACCCTGCAAGGAACGACAGACCGAACGGGAGAAAGCTGCCCAAAACCACCGCCCTTGAAGCAATGAATCCGAGAATTCCCGCCGCTGTGTGTGAAAGCGCTGCCGCGGCTATGTCGCAAGGTTTGTACTGTTCGGCAGCATCCGTTATTTTTAAAACTTCCTTCAAATCATATCACCGCCGTTTTTTTATTCCTTTTAATTATATATTGCCAAAAACGTTTTTTCTGTCAAAATTCCGTGGCGTATAATAGGACATTGTGCCGTTAAAGGGAATTTTGAATACTTACCGTAAAAAAAGGCAGAATAATAACAGCAAATTCGGAAAGGAAGAAAAAATATGAAGCGAAGAATGTGTATGTTTGCACTGCTTTTGGCGCTTTTAATGTGCTGTACGGTATCGGTGCAGTCTCTTTCTAAAATCGGCTCTCAGGGTCAGGAGGTCACAAATATTCAAAATGTATTGAAGAAGCAAGGTTATTATAACGGAAATGTTGACGGAATATACGGCACCGCTACAAAAAACGCGGTACTCAATTTTCAAAAGGCTAACGGGCTTACCGCCGACGGAATTGTCGGAAAGGAAACGCTGAAGGCACTTGGAATAGAGGACGGAAACACCACTTCATACGGCGGTTACTCCTCGTCCGACTATGAGCTTTTGGCGCGCATAATTTCGGCTGAGGCAAGGGGAGAAACCTACCTCGGACAGGTCGCCGTCGGGGCGGTGATATTAAACCGTATAGAGCATCCGTCGTTTCCCGATACGTTATCGGGCGTAATATATCAAAAGGGCGCTTTTTCCTGCATTGACGACGGTCAGTTTTACGAGGATATAGCCGACAGCGCTTACAGCGCCGCAAGGGACGCGATAAACGGACTTGACCCGAGCGGCGGCGCAATTTATTATTACAATCCGAACACCGCTACAAATAAATGGATATTCGGCAGAGAGGTTATAACCACAATCGGCAACCATGTTTT
>JAEDML010000054.1 GCA_016303035.1 Clostridiaceae bacterium
GCCTACAAGGTGTTTTTTCGACGCACCTGTCGCCGAAAAAACAAATAATAAAAATTATAATTCAATACGTTTTTAGTTTTTCTACAGACTGAGGCGGCAGGAATTCCCCTGCCGCCTCTAAACTTTAATATAATTATTTTTCGGTCAGAAAATTTTTTACCGCCTTATTATACTCTGTGCTGTTGCTTCTTGCCACCGCGTGGTTTCCTTTTAAAAAGCGGAGAAGCGAATCGGGAATAGAGTCTGCAATAAGCCTTGTGTGTTCTGCCTTAATAAGGTCGTGAGTTCCTGCAATAACAAGGGTTGGGCATTTAATTTTTTGCAGGTCACGGGGGTTTATATTCGGTTCCTTTACCATAAGCGAAAGTAGTTCCTTTTTTCTTAACGCCGCTTTGTTAAACGGCGAAAAAATACAACACAAGGCGTACATCGCCCTTGTGGGTATCAAAAACGCCTTTTTAAGTCCCGACGGATAAAGGTTTGCCCCGTTAAGTATCAGCTTATTAACATATTCGGGATATTTAAGTGCAAAAATTATCGCGATGTTTCCTCCGTCCGAAAAGCCCAATATATCTGCGCTTGAAATGCCAAGCGAATCTAAAAGCTTTTTCAAATCCTCGGCAAAGGTATCAAGCGTAAAGGGCTTATCCCCTCGCGGAGATAAGCCGTGACCCCTTGTATCTACCGCTATAACGCGGTGAAACTTTGCAAAGCAGTCGATTTGGTTGTTAAAAAATGAGCTGTCTTCACCGTTGCCGTGAAGCAGAATAAGCGGCTCGCCTGAGCCTTTCTCGGTATAATGAAGTTTAAATGACATTTTGTAATTGTATTATATAAGATAAAGACCGGATTTTAGAATGACAAATCGGTAATCCTCTACACGGACATACTGATAAACCGGCTCGTCAAAGGTTTCGTAATCAAACACGCTGTAGGAATTAAGATTAAGCTGGGTAAGCTTATTAGAGCCCGAATTGCTTACCATTACATTTTCGCCGTCTATAAACATATCCTGCGGACGGTTAAAGGGCGAACGGCTGCCGCCGATTCTAAGCTCCTCTCGCATTGTTGCAAGATTAAAGCGCAGCAGTACGTTTGACTGTGCATAGCACGCCCAAAGCGCGTTTTTGTAAATCCCTATGTCGGAGGGCGCGTTGGAACGGTATTTTAATTCTCCCGTCCATATAGGCGACGCGTCGGCGTCAAGCAGTCTTGCGGTTCCGTCGGGTTCAAGCAAAAATACCTTGCCGCCCGTAAGAACTATTGATTTTACGGTAATGTAATTATCACAAAGCGAGGCGACCGCCTTATAGTTGTTTCCGAATTTGGTAAGCAAATAAATATTTTTGGTAATATCGGTAAACCGCCCCGTATCAAAGGACAGCATTTTATAAAACACAATAACGCGGTTGTCAACCGTGTCCTTACGGTAGGAGAAGATTATTCCGTGCGATATGGGAAGCATTTCATATACTTCACCCGAAAATACCTGCTTCAAAAATATACCTCCTATTTGTTTTTATCTGTGTTTTTTTGGGAAAATACCCTGTTCGCGCCGAGCAGAATACCCGCCCGTGCGCTGTGAAAATTAAGCCCGCCCTGCATCCATACGGCAAAAGGCTCTCTTAATGGCGCGTCGGCGGAAAGCTCTATTGAAGAGCCGAGTGTAAACGCGCCTGCCGCCATTATTACCTGATCGCTGTAGCCCGGCATATCCCACGGCTCGGGTACTGCAAAGGAATCTACGGGTGCGCCCGACTGCAGACCTTTACAAAAATCGATAAGCGCCTGACGGTTGCCGAGCGTAATACACTGAATTATGTCGCCGCGCTTTTCATTAAATCTCGGCGTAACGCCGTAACCCATAAGCTCAAACAGCGAAGAAGCGTAAACTGCCGATTTAAGCGCCTCACCTACAACATGAGGAGCCGAAAAAAGACCCATATAAAGCTCGCGGCTGTGTCCGAGCGAGGCGCCGACCTCGCGGCCTACTCCCGGGCAGGTAAGGCGGTAGGAGCATTTTTCAATCAAATCGCGCCTGCCTGCTATGTAGCCGCCCGTAGGCGCAATGCCGCCGCCGGGATTTTTTATAAGCGAGCCTGCAATAATATCCGCGCCTACCTCGCACGGTTCCCTTGTTTCGACAAATTCGCCGTAGCAGTTGTCAACCATTATAATGCTGTCGGGCGATACCTCGCGTACCGCGCCGCAAAGCTCCTTGATATCGTCAATTTTAAGGCTGGGCCGCAGACTGTAACCGCGTGAGCGCTGAATGTACGCCATTTTATAATGTTCGGCTTTAAGCGCCTTTTTTATCGCCTCAATATCGGGCGTACCGTCGGCTTTAAGCTCTACCTCACGGTATTCTATGCCGAAATCGGCAAGCGAGCCGTCGGAAGGACCGTCAATACCGAACACGCCTAATATCGTGTCGTACGGTCTGCCTGTAAGGCAGAGAATTTTGTCCCCCGGGCGCAAAAGCCCGAATAACGCTACGGTAAGCGTATGCGTGCCAGAAACGAAGTTATGGCGCATAAGCGCGTCCTCGGCTCCCATACAGTCCGCCATTACGCGCTCAAGCACATCACGGCCTTTGTCGCCGTAGCCGTAACCGGTCGAGCCCGACATATCGGCTTCGCTTACGCCGTTTTTTATAAACGCCGAAAGCACCTTAAGCTGGTTGTGCTCGGCGGTTTTTTCTATATTTTCAAACTGTCCGCGGCATTTTTCAAGCGCCGCCTCATCTAATTTAAGCAGATTTTTATCAATCTCAAAAAAATTTGTTATACTCATATGTTTTTCACCCAATATCCGGCTCTGTAAAGCTCACAAAATCCGTTCTTTTCATAAAATCCTTTTACGCTTTGTCTGCAGCAGACTACAAAGTCTCTGCCGTAATTTTTTTGCAGTATCGCTTTAAGCGCAATACTGCCGTACCCTTTTTTGTGACTTGCTATTCCGTTCATAATTGCAAAGCCGCCTGTGTTAAAGGATATTGCCGCGCATTTAGTGCTAAGTGCAAAATAATCCGCCGCGCCGCGGTTAAGGCGTCGGCAGTAGTCGACAGCAAAATAAGGATAATCGGGTAATGACAGCCCCTCTACATCAAGCAAATCGTATATTTCACGGCTGTTAAGGCAGTCACCGTCCGTTTGCCCCTCTATATCTGCGGTACGGTGCATAACCGAAACCTCTTCTTTTGGGGTAAGGGAAAGGCTGCAAAGCGTGCCGATATCGCTGAAAACACAGCAGGGCGATATTACCGAAACAAATTCCGACAATTCCTTAATATCAGCGTTATTGTTGTAAATAACCATATTGCCGTCGGTCATTCCGATTACCGCGCGGTCATTATCCTGCCGCCAGAAAAGCGCTGTGTTAGTATCGCCGTAGCAGTCAAAGGTGCAGTTAAGCTTAATAAGCTCTGCGTTAGGAAAGGCCGGGCGCGGTATGGAATCGGTAAGGCTTATCATTTTATTTTTCCGCCGCAAATGCCGTTTATCATAAACCGCGCAAGCGATAATGCCGAATCAAAATCCCGTATATCCGCAACCGAGGACGCCGAATGTATATATCTGCACGGGACAGATATTGCAAGCGTGCGTACCCCCTCGCGGCTTAGGTGCACCGCGCCTGAGTTGTTTCCGCCCGCCACCGCGCGCTTTACCTGACAGGGGATTCCGCTGTTAAGCGCCGCTTTATAGTATTCGCGGTCGTAAACCGTCCCGTTGTCCATAAAGGAAACGGCGGCGCCCTCTCCCAAACGGCAAACACTGTCCTTGAAGTCTACCCCCGCAATATCCGCCGCGGTAGTCGCCTCTAAAACAATTGCGGACTGTGGGTCTACGCCGTAAGCGGCGGTCTTGGCTCCGCGAAGACCTACTTCCTCCTGCACTGAAAAGGAGGCGTAAAAGTCATAATCGCTGTCCTCCCTTATAAGCTTTATTAAAACGGCGCAGCCTATTCGGTCGTCTATTGCCTTTGATTTTATTTTATCACCCATAACGGTGAATTCGCTTTCGATAACGGCGCGGTCGCCGGGGGCTACTGCGCTTTCGGCTTCGGCCTTGTCCCTTGCGCCGATGTCGATGTAAAGACCGCTTTTTTCGGGCAGTTTTTTCGCTTCGTCGCCGTGGGTCAAATGCACCGGCTTACCGCCGATAACTCCGCTTATTTTACCGTTTATTCTGACGCGCCTGAACATCAGTACCGAGGTGTCTATTCCCCCGACGGTGCGGAATTTAAGAAATCCTTTGTCGGTAATGCCGGTTATTATAAGACCCACCTCGTCGGTGTGGGCGTCAACAAGCAGTTTTTGTGCAGAGCGGTTTTTGCCCTGCTTAAATACGATTATATTTCCGAGAGGGTCGGTTTTGTATTCGCAAAAACCGTCAATCTGTGAAATGATGAAATCTCTGACGGCGGACTCGTCACCCGAAGTGCCGTCAAGCATAGAAAGGCGGCGCAGTAAATCAGTCATTCATCACACCTCCCGAAAGAATATAGCTTTCAAGTATATCGCATACGCTTTTAATGTCCTCGGTGTCAATTACCTCAACATCGGTGTGCATATTGCGAAGCGGTATTGATAAAAGCCCTGTGCGAACACCGTTAGCCGTAACCGAAATCACATCGCCGTCGGTAGAGGTTCTGCCGCCCATAACCTCGGTCTGATAGGGTATTCCCTCGGTTTTGGCAATATCGGCAAGCCTGTCGGATATTCTTCTGTCCAATATGGGGGAAACGCCCACCATCGCGCCCCCTGATAGCTTTCCGCAGTCATCGGGCGAAATATCGGGTCCGTCCCCGAAGCTTACATCTATTGCAACCGCTTCGTCGGGCTGGATTCTAAACGCCGCGGTTTTTGCGCCGCGCAGTCCTAACTCCTCACTGTCGCAGATTGAAAATACAACATTGCAGGGAAGTTTTTTTCCGGAAAGCCTTTCGGCGAGCTCTAAAAGGCAGACAACACCTGCGCGGTCGTCAAAGGATTTTCCCGTTACACGGGTGCCGAAAAGAGTGCTCGCCTTTGTGCGGTGGGTGATATAATCCCCTACAGATATTATATCCTGAGCCTTTTCGCCGAGTCCCGTATCAAGCTTTAATTTTGAAATATCGTCAAACACCTCGTCCCCCTTTGAAAGGTGGGGCGGCGTACTGCAAAATACGGCGGCAATATCCTTTTTGCCGTGAACGGTTACAGGGCGTGCCGGAAGCGTTCTAAGGTCGATTCCGCCGCACTTAGCCGCAGTAATAAAGCCGTTTTTGTCAATATCGGTAACAATAAGCGCAACCTCGTCAATATGCGCGTCAAGCATTATTGTGTAGTCGGATTTCCCCTTAAGCTTACCTATAACGGTAAGTCCGTCTGCACGAGCAGTATCGGCATATTTCGACAAAAGCTCAAACGCAAGGTCTGAAGCCTCGGTAATACTGCCGACCGCCGATAAGTCCGAAAGCCTAAACAAAGTCTCCTTAATATCCATTACAGCTTGCCTACCAATTCCTTAAAGTGCTGACCCCTTACCATAAAGTTCGGAAAGGCGTCAAAGCTTGCGCAGGCAGGGCTAAGCGTTACTATATCGCCGCATACCGCGTCCTTGCTCGCGCGCTGTACAGCTTCGTCAATATCCTTTACCCGTACAATTTCGGGTGTACCTTGGTAGTCATTGCTTTCCCTTACGCATTTTTCTATTTTATCGGCCGTGTCGCCGCACAGATAAAGCGTTTTAACCTTTTCTATTATATACGGAACCATCGGGTCGAACGGTATGTGCTTGTCATAGCCGCCGGCTATAAGCATAACCTTTTGATTAAAGGCTTTAAGACCTGCTATTGTTCTTGTGGGGCTTGACGCTATTGAATCGTTGAAGTATTTTACGCCGTTTACCTCGCGCACAAATTCAATGCGGTGCTCAACCCCTGCAAACTCCTTGGCTACGCGGCGTATGCTGTCCATACTCACATAGCCCCACACGGCGCTTATCGCGGCGAGGTAGTTTGCAACATTGTGGTCACCTAAAATTGTTATTTCGTCCCTGTGCATAATAGGCGCGTCAATTCCGCGGTACGCCATATGGAGCATACCGTCGGTATCAAGCCAGGCGCCGTTTTTAACAGGTCCTTCCATACTGAAGGAAAGCGCCTGACCGCGCACAAACTTCATAAATCCCGCGGTTATATCGTTGTCACGGTTTAAAACGGCGCGTGAAAACGCGTTTTGGTGAAGCAGAATATTCTTTTTAGCTTCTACATATTCGTCCATATCCTTGTGTATGTCAAGGTGGTTCGGGGCTACATTTGTAACGACCGCAACATCGGGGCTTTTACGCATTGAAATAAGCTGGAAGGAGGAAAGCTCGGCAACTACAAAATCCTCGGGCTTTATATTTTCAATTTCGGGCAGCAAGGGATTTCCGATATTGCCGCCTACATGGACTGTTTTACCCTCGGCTTCAAGCATTTTGGCTATAAGTGTGGTGGTTGTGGTCTTGCCGTCAGATCCCGTAACCGCAAAAATCGTCGCGGGACAAAGGTCAAAGAAAACCTCCATTTCGCTTGTTACGGCGATTCCCTTTTTGCGCGCAGATTCAAGCTCGGGAAGATTAAAGTTCATTCCCGGTGTGCGGAAGATTATGTCAACCTCAAGATTTTTAAGGTAATCTTCCCCAAGGCGCAGCTCCGCTCCCGCCTGTTCAAGCTCGTCGGCAAGCTTACCTATCTGCTCGCGGCTTCGCTTGTCACAGGCAAAAACGCGCGCCCCTTTTGAAATAAAATCCAGAATAAGCCGCGTGTTGCTTATTCCTATTCCGCACATAGCTATTTTTTTGCCCTTTATCTGTTTAAAAAATTGTTTACAGTCCAATTTTATTTCCCCCGTAAATTATACTACCTATATATTATACTTGCCCGGTGATAAAATATCAACAATTAAGAAAATGATTTTAACAACATTTTCTTATTATTTCTTATTGGAGTTTATTGCAGGATATTTGTTGTAATATAATCGACACCCCAACCTGCAAGTGTCTCGGCGTCCTTTCGGTCGTCGCAGGTCCAGCAGTTTACCTTTATACCGAGGGAGTGCAGAAGTGATATATTTTTCTTTGTCAGCCTGTCATAGCGTATGTCAAGGTCAAGCCCGTACCGCTTCAATTTGTCGGTAAGCTCGTCGTTTACCCTGCCCCTGTAAAGCAGCTGCGCGGATATATTCGGCAGATAATTTTTAAGTGCTATGAGATTTTCGTATACAAAGGAAATAAATATAACCCTGTCAAGCAAATATTCGCGCCTTGCTATGTCGGCTATGCTTATAATATCCTCCTCGGCAAATTTGTTTTTAAGCTCGGTAACGGCGGTCTTACCGTATTTTTTGCATATTCTGAAATATTCTTCGGCGGACGGCAGGCATAAATCTCCGCGGCACAGTCCGTCCTTATCCCGCAGTCGTACGGTTCGAAGGGTGTCAAAATCGCTGCTTTCAACCGAAAGGTCGGTAAGGGAAACGCGCGCCGTAGTGTCGTCGTGTATCACTATAAATTTTCCGTCAGCCGTCCTATGAATATCGGTTTCAATGCCGAAGTAATCGCGGTTGCCGGCGGCAACAAAGGCGGCGGCGGTGTTTTCACATTCTATTCCGCTAAGCCCCCTGTGCGCTATAAGACGGGTGCCTTTTTTCTTTATCTTAACGGTGTCCATAAAATCCTCCGAAAAAACAAGGGCTTTCATGTAATGTTCCTTATTTATTAGATTTATAAGCTGTTGGTACGATTATGATACCCAATTATTTTTCGCTGTTTTCAAACTTAGCTTTGATTTGTTCGTTAATAATAGCATGCATTACAGGAATTTCTTTTAAGTCTTCTTCTTTAATACAGATATCACCTATGTCTTCTTTTTCACCACATTGTGTAAAATAAACAAGCCAACATCCATCTTTTTTGTTTTCATCCCAAATCACACCCTGCATACCTTTGTGAACACCGTCTTTGGCATATCTTTCTTTTTCAACAATTACTTCTACGCAATCTAAATATTTCATTTTATTTCCCTCCGTATGGTGTAGTTAATAAAACTGCGAAGCAAAAACTTACCAAGGGCGAATATAACTGAAAAACCCTTTCTGTGAAAACAGAAAGGGTTTTTCTGGCGCGCTGAAGAAGATTCGAACTCCCGACCTTCTGGTCCGTAGCCAGACGCTC
>JAEDML010000055.1 GCA_016303035.1 Clostridiaceae bacterium
TGAAAACGGCAGAAATCTGTATGCTGATTATAATTGTTTTATATCTTGCGGCAATGGTAATAATCGGCGCAGTATATTCAAAGAAAAACAAAAGCTCAGACGATTTCTTTCTGGGCGGCAGAAAATTAGGTCCGCTTGTAACGGCAATGAGCGCAGAGGCTTCGGATATGAGCTCGTGGCTGTTAATGGGTTTGCCCGGAGTTGCGTTGCTGGCAGGTCTTGCAGAGGCTTCGTGGACGGCTATCGGTCTTGCAGTCGGTACATATCTTAACTGGCTTATCGTCGCAAAGCGCATACGCAACTATTCGGCCCGTTTGGGAGCGTTTACCGTGCCCGATTTCTTTTCAAAGCGCTTTAAGGACGATAAGAGCATTTTAAGCCTTGTTTCGGCGCTTATTATAATTATTTTCTTCGTTCCCTATACCGCTTCGGGCTTTTCCGCCTGCGGCAAGCTTTTCAATTCGCTTTTCGGTGTTGATTATGTAACCGCTATGATAATAAGCGCCGTGGTTATCGTGCTTTACACCACGCTCGGCGGATTTTTGGCGGCTTCGGTAACCGACCTTGTTCAGAGCATTGTTATGACCGCCGCGCTTATCGTAGTGCTTTTCTTCGGCATAAACTCGGCAGGCGGCTGGAGCAATGTTGTAGAAAACGCAAAAGCGCTTCCCGGTTATCTTAATCTTACAAGCACCTATAATCCCGAAACCCAAAATGCGGTAGGCTATAACGGGCTTACTATTGCGTCAACGCTCGCGTGGGGTCTCGGTTATTTCGGTATGCCGCATATTCTTTTAAGATTTATGGCTATTAAGGATTCGGGCAAGCTCAAAACCTCACGCAGAATCGCCTCGGTTTGGGTGGTAATTTCAATGACGGTCGCTATAATTATCGGTGTTGTCGGCTGTGCAATGGTCGCCTGCGGCGCCGTTACGGGTCTTGATGACAGCGAGCGTATAATTATAGCAATAGCAAAGCTTATCGGTGAAAACGGGGTATTTGCCGCGCTGTTTGCAGGAATGATTCTTGCAGGTATTCTTGCGGCTACCATGTCAACCGCCGATTCACAGCTGCTTGCCGCGTCATCGAGCGCTTCGCAGAATATTATGCATGACTTTTTGAAGATTAAGGTTACGGCTAAAAAGGAAATGATTATAGCAAGGGTTACGGTCGTTGTTATTGCGGTTATAGCCGTGTTTATGTCGCTTAATCAAAACAGCTCGGTTTTCAGGGTTGTATCCTTTGCGTGGGCGGGCTTCGGCGCCGCTTTCGGACCGGTTGTGCTCTTCTCGCTTTTCTGGAAGCGCTCAAATAAATGGGGCGCCCTTGCCGGAATGTTAACCGGAGGAGTTATGGTATTCGTATGGAAGTTTGTTATCCGCACGGCTTTCGCAGGCACCCTGCTTGATATTTACGAGCTGCTGCCGGCGTTTATACTTGCGTGCATTGCAATAGTTATAGTAAGTCTTTGCACAAAGGCTCCCGAAAAGGAAATTACCGAGGAATTTGATGAAGTCCGCGCAATGCATAACTGATTTTCGGTGACCGTATGAGAATGCGAAAAAAGAAAAACCTTGAAGCCCGTCTTGAAGCCGTAGGCGATATGCTTTTTATAAGCGATTCGCCCGACCGCAATTTTAACACGGCGGTAATCGACAAGGCTTATATAGATTTAAAGGCTTGGTTTAACAACGATAATCCGGTATTTCTTGAAATAGGATGCGGAAAGGGCAAATTTGCCTGCGAATATGCAAAAAGCCACCCCGAAATAAACCTGCTCGCGGTTGAAAAAAACTCCAATGTTATAGTTCAGGCGTGCGAGGCGGCTAAAAACGCCGAAGTAAAAAATCTCAGGTTTATGAAGTGCGGCGCCGAATATCTTGAAAAATATTTAAAGGAAGACAGCGTTGACCGCATATTTCTTAACTTTTCCTGTCCGTTCCCCAAAAACAGCTATGCTTCTCACCGACTTACGCATAAAAATTTTCTTGAAATATATAAAAGAATAATGTCGGACGGTGCCGAAATTCACCAGAAAACCGATAATATGCATTTCTTTGAATTTTCGTTAGAGCAGTTTAGCGGCAGTGGGTTTGGGCTTAAAAATGTGTCGCTTGACCTGCACAACAGCGGGTTTGAGGGTAATATTGAAACCGAGTACGAGCATAGGTTTGCCTCGCTCGGGCAGCCCATTTACCGCCTTGAAGCCTATCTTTTAAATGCGGACGGTGAAAGTAAATGACCGATTTTCACATTGAAGAAATAGTCCCGCTTTGCAGTGATTTCGGGGTGACGCTTGACAGCCTTGCCCGTGAAAAGCTTAACCTATACGGGAATTTACTGCTCGAGTGGAACGAAAAAATAAATCTTACCGCAATAACCGAGCCGCGTGAGGTTTTGTACAAGCATTTTTATGACTGTATTCTGCTTTTAAAGAATATTAAAATTCCTCAAAATGCGCGTATTATAGATGTCGGAACAGGTGCGGGCTTTCCGGGCGCGGTGCTTAAAATCGTAAGGCCGGATATAGATGTCACTCTGCTTGACGGGCTTAACAAAAGGCTTGTATTTTTAAACGAGGTTATAGAAAAAACAGGGCTTTCGGGTATAAGAACGCTGCATCTCCGCGCCGAGGAGGGTGGCAGAAATCCCGAATACCGTGAAAAGTATGACATTGCATGCGCGAGAGCCGTGGCAAGACTGCCGGTTTTGCTTGAATACTGCCTGCCTTTTGTAAAAAAAGGCGGCGTGTTCGTTGCAATGAAGGGACCCTCTGCCGAGGAGGAAGCAGCCGAAGCGCAAAACGCCGTAAGGCTTCTCGGCGGTGCCGAACCTGATATTATATGCGAAACATTGCCTGAAAATGACCGACGCGCCTTTATAACGGTAAAAAAAATATCGCAAACTCCGCCAAAATATCCGCGTATATCCGCAAAAATTTCAAAACAGCCGCTTTAAAACGGCTGTTTTTGTATTTTTACGGCGAATCTGCCCGATGTCTTTTGCTTTACAAAACCGAAATTTTCTGCAATAATTTAATCACAGCAAGGCACATAAGGAGGCAGGTTATGCACACGATTGCAGAAAAAAAGCTCTTAATGCTTCGCCCGAGTGAAATTAAATCCGAGCGCGGGTCGCGAAAATACTTTGACCCTTATGAGCTTAAAATGCTGTCCGACAGTATTGCTTCAAGCGGTATAATTCAGCCTATATCGGTACGCAAAAGCGACGACGGCGGTTATTATGAGCTTATAGCCGGCGAGCGGCGCCTGAGAGCCGCGTTGATGGCAGGACTTCGCAGGGTGCCGTGCATACTTCACAGGACCGACGATGAAACCGCCGCATTCTTTTCGGTAACCGAAAATCTGCAACGCAGTAATCTCGGCTTTTTCGAGGAAGCAGAGATTATTTATGATATGATAAACCGCTTCGGACTTTCACAGACCGAAACGGCGGCGAGACTCGGAATCGCTCAGTCAACCCTTTCAAATAAGCTGAGACTGCTTCGGCTTGATGAAGCCCTAAGGGAACGCATAACCGTATGCGGTCTTACCGAGCGCCACGCAAGAGCGCTTTTGCGGTTGCCCCAAAATCAAAGGGAGGACGCGCTTGACCGCATTATTTCCGAGGATATGACCTTAAGGCAAACCGAGGATTTGATAGACGGAATGTTAAATCCGAGGACCGAAACTGACGATGCTAAAGAGATTGCCGAGGAAAACTGCGAGCCTGTCCGCAAAATCGCAATAGGCGATGTGAGACTTTTTACCAACAGCCTTTCAAAGCTTGTCTGCACACTGCAAAATGCCGGTATAAAGGCGTGCTCTCACAAGTACGAAACCGATAAGTATATAGAATACAAGGTCCGGATAAACAAAAATGTAACAGAAACCGGACAGTACAAACAGTTAAAAATCTGTTAGCCGCGGCGCGCTTTCCCCTGCGCGTCTGCCGCTTTCCCCTGCGGCAGGCGGCTGACGGTTTTTAAATATCCACCATATTCATCCCCATACGCAAAGGGCCGCGGTTGTATAAGCCGCGGTTCTTTGCATTTTAACACTTGACAACCGCGCAAAGGAATAATATAATTTGAAATTGGAATTCATTTTCAATTTCGGAGGAAGCATATGCGAACACTCGAAGGCTATAAAACCAAACAGCGCGCCGAAATAGAAGAACTGCTTAAAGAAAGCGGCGGCCGCCATTTTACGGCGGACGAGCTTTGCCTGTCTCTTACGCAAAAGGGAACCGTTATAGGAAGAACAACGGTCTACCGCTGTCTTGAAAGACTGTGCGGCGAAGGGCGGCTTCGTAAATATGTTTCGGAATCAGGCAAGAGCGCCTGTTACCAGTATATACCTGAGGACGGCGGCTGCAGTGAGCATTTTCATCTGCTGTGCACCGACTGCGGCAGACTTATTCACATTGATTGCGACCATATGAAGGCGCTTTCCGAACACATAATGTCAGAGCACGGTTTTAAAGTAAATAATCTTAAAACGGTGCTTTACGGGGTATGCGAAGAATGCAGAAAAAAATAATTCCCTTAATTTTATGCCTTGCGATTTTGCTTTGCGGCTGTGCCGCAAAAAAAGAGGAGGCTTCCGATAAATTAAATGTAGTAGTTACAATATTTCCCGAATACGATTTTGTGCGCGCCGTAGCGGGCAATAAGGTTAATTTAAAGCTGCTTATAGATCCGGGCACCGAGGTACATTCCTTTGACCCCGCGCCGTCCGACATTATTGCGGTGGAAAATTCCGACTTGTTTATTATGATAGGCGGAGAATCAGACGAATGGGCGCGAAGACTGATTTCAGGCGCGGAAAAATCCGTTCGTGTGCTTAATATGATGGACAAGGTGGATTTGCTTTACGAGGACGGCGAGAAGGAGTATGACGAGCATATCTGGACCTCTCCGTCAAACGCCGAAAAAATGGTTGCCGCCATCTGCGACGCGCTGTGCGAGCTTGATAATGCCAATGCCGACTTTTACCGCGCCAATGCCGAAAGCTATATTTCCGAAATAGACGGCGTAAGGCGCTCAATTGAGCAGGTAACCGAAAAGGCAAAGCAAAAATTTATACTTGTAGCCGACCGTTTTCCGTTTAAGTATCTTACAAACGAGTTCGGTATAGATTATTTTGCCGCTTTCGGCGGCTGTGCCTCGAATACCGATATAAGCATAAAAACCATGAGCAGGCTTATAGCAGAATCGGAAAAACACGGCTGCGAATATGCATTCTATGTTGAAATGAGCAACAGGAATATTGCGAACGCCCTTTCGGAACAGACCGGTATTTCACTTCTGCAGCTTCATTCGGCGCACAATGTAACGCTTGACGATTTTAAAGCCGGAAAAACCTATGTTGATATAATGAAGGACAATGCCCGAGCTTTGGAAAGGGGAATGAGTTAATGAGTCTTTTAGAAGTGAAAAATCTTACCGTTTCATTTGAAGGACGAACCGTTTTTAAGGATTTAAGCTTTAATGTCGAAAAGGGAGATTACCTTTGCATACTCGGAGAGAACGGCTCGGGTAAGACCACGCTTATGCGGTGCATACTCGGCTACCCCGTAAAGCACGAGGGAATTATAAACTATAACGGTTTCAGCCGCAGGGAGATAGGCTGGCTGCCGCAAAGGTCGGAAAGCAAAACCGACTTTCCGGCAAGCGTGGGCGAGGTAGTAATGTCAGGCTTTGCGGGAAGAAACCGCACAGGGCTTTTTTACTCATCTGCGCAGAAAAGGCAGGCGCGCGCAAATATGGAGCTTATGGAGATATCCGAGCTTAAAAACCGCTCCTTTAAAGAGCTTTCGGGCGGTCAGCAGCAGCGTGTACTGCTTTGCAGAGCGCTTTGCGCGGCGGACAGCATTTTACTTTTGGACGAGCCTGTAACAGGGCTTGACGCGGCGGCGCAGAATGAACTTTACGAGCTTATAAAAAAGCTTAATAAGAGCGGAATGACGGTAATTATGATTACCCACGATGTCGCACGCTCGGTAAAAGTCGGCGGTAAGGTGCTTCATATGTCGGACGACGGATATTATTTCGGCACAGCTGAGGACTATGTTAATACAGATTTTTATAAGAATATTTCGGAGGTGCGGTGATGGAAATGCTGCAAACCGTATTTTCCTACTCCTTTGCTGCCCGCGCGCTGATTGTGGGTGTTTTGGTTTCACTCTGCGCGGCATTGCTAGGAGTAAGCCTTGTGCTTAAAAGGTATTCTATGCTGGGCGACGGACTTTCCCATGTTGCCTTCGGCTCGGCGGCGATTGCGCTGGCTTTAGGGGTTGCACCGCTTAAAATATCAATACCCGTAGTAATAATCGCGGCTTTTCTTATGCTGAGAACAGGCGGAAAAATTAAGGGCGACGCCGCAACGGCTATCGTTTCAAGCAGTGCGCTTGCAATAGGCGTAATAGTAGCTACAATGACTACCGGTATGAATACCGATATAAGCAATTATATGTTCGGAAGTATTCTTGCAATGAGTCGCGAGGATGTTTTTATAACCTCCGCCGCGGCTTCGGTAATTATAATAATTTATATTGTTTTCTACAATAAAATTTTTGCCTCCACCTTTGACGAGGGCTTTGCCTTAGCAACAGGGGTGCATGTCGAGCTTTATAACAGTCTCCTTGCGGTGCTCACCGCGGTTGTGGTTGTAATCGGTATGCGTATGATGGGAGCTCTGCTTATATCAAGCGTGATGATTTTTCCTGCGCTTTCTGCAATGCGAGTTTGCCGGCATTATAAAGGCGTAATAATGATGTCGGCGCTGATATCTGTCGCGGCTTTTATCGTCGGTATGCTGCTTTCCTTTTTATACGATATGCCGGCAGGAGCAAGCGTTGTGGTTGTAAATCTTGTTATATTCCTTATCTTTTCGGCAATAGGCAAGAAAAATGCTTGACCTATATGCTATGAGGTGCTATAATATTTTTGCAATAAGGGAGCTTGATGAAACTCAGGCTGAGAGGGAGTCCGCCTTTTAAGGCTATGACTTCGACCTGTAACCTGATGCGGATAATGCCGCCGTAGGATAATACTTCGTGTGTTTGCCGCAGGTTTATTGCCTGCGGCTTTTTGTTTGCAAAGGGAAATTGCAATATTTAAAAAAGGGGATATAAAAATGGAAATGTCAAAAAAACCTGTCTACAAGCTCACGCTCAGTGCTGTTTTTGTAGCTCTGGCAACCGTGTTAAGCCTTATCAAGGTGGTAAAAATGCCGCTCGGAGGCTCTGTAACGCTTTTAAGTATGCTTCCTATTGTTATGATTTCGGCTATGCTGGGACTTAAGTGGGGAATAGGCTCGGCATTTGTTTATTCGCTTATTCAGCTCTTCCTCGGAATCGCTATGGACGGACTGTTAGGCTGGGGACTTACTCCCGTTATGCTTGTGGGAACGATTCTGCTTGATTATATAGTTGCCTTTACGGTTTTGGGAATTGCGGGAATCTTTGCAAAAAAAGGTTATGCCGGTATTTGCGGCGGTGTGGCTTTGGCGGTTGTTTTAAGATTTTTAAGTCATTTCTTATCGGGCTTTGTTATATTTAAAAATCTTGAGCAGTTCGAGATTTTCGGAAGTTTGTTTACAAACCGTCCGGTGCTTTATTCACTTGCTTACAACGGCGCCTATATGCTTCCTGAGCTTATTATAACGGTTGTGGGCGCCGCTGTTCTGTTCAAGCTCCCTCAGATAAAGAAGCTTATGGCTTAAATATGATTTAAAAATTTCCGCAGGGATACCGTTTCTCTGCGGAAATTTTTATTTATTTGTAATATTTTTGTTGACAGAGTGAGGTAATTTGAGTTATAATCTAAAATCGATAGGTTATGTATAAGGGATATTATCCCTGATTTATAATTCGGTCATAACCGTAATGCGCACCGTAAGGAGGGTTTAAATTGAAAAGGACATATCAGCCGAAGAAGCTTCACCGTAAAAAGGAACACGGTTTCTTAAAGAGAATGGCAACGGCAAACGGCCGCAAGGTGCTTGCCCGCCGCAGAGCTAAGGGAAGAAAGCAATTAACATACTAAAGCCACTTCCACGTGGCTTTTCCTTTTTTAAAGGCAAATATGAGCAGTATT
>JAEDML010000056.1 GCA_016303035.1 Clostridiaceae bacterium
TTTGCGGTTGAGGTATACATCGGTTTACTGAAAAACTTTGTTCCTATAAAGGCAATTAGGATACAAAGCGGACAAATAACCGCAGTAATGTACCATTTTTCAATTATCGCCATCATATATTCTTTTAGATTAAATCCGGCATCATTGCTCTGCAAGGGTGTATTTAACATTTTATATTGCTCCATTCAATAATCAATGTAATTTTCTTTTATATGTTAACACATTGAAAAAGCTAAGTCAAGAAAATGATGTCGATTTTTCATTGACTTTATCTGTCTTATAATGTAAAATATAAAGGATAAAATTTTCGGGGAGTTGGAAAAATGAAACCGGTTTATAAGCGTGTACTGCTTAAAATAAGCGGCGAGGTTCTTGCTGGGGATAAGGGCTCCGGCATTGATTTTGACAAGGTGCTTGATATATGCCGCCGCGTTAAGGAATGTGTCGATATGGGCGTTCAGATTGCTATAGTAGTCGGCGGAGGTAATTTTTGGCGCGGGCGTTCAAGCGGCAAAATGGACCGCACAAGGGCTGATCATATGGGAATGCTCGCAACCTCTATAAATTCGCTTGCCCTTGCCGACGCACTTGAACAGCTCGGCGTTACGGCACGGGTGCAGACGGCTATTGAAATGCGGCAGATTGCCGAGCCTTATATACGCAACAAGGCGGTTCGCCACCTTGAAAAAGGGCGCGTTGTTATATTCGGCTGCGGAACCGGAAATCCGTTTTTTTCGACCGATACCGCCGCTGCGTTGCGCGCCGCCGAAATAGGCGCTGATGTAATATTCAAGGCGACAAATGTCGACGGGGTTTATGACAGCGACCCGAAGCTTAATCCCGATGCGGTTAAATATGATACGCTTACCCATAATGATGTTCTTCAGCGGGGACTGCATGTTATGGACAGCACCGCGGCCTCGCTTTGTATGGATAATAATATTATGATACTCGTCTTCAATCTTGATAATCCTGATAATATTGTAAGGGCGATGACGGGCGAGCGCATAGGAACGCTTATTAAGTAAATTTTTGTCTGACAGGAGGATTTTTCAATGAAGGAATTACTGAGAACGACCGAAGAAAAGATGCAGAAAACGCTTGCAGTGCTTGAAAAGGACTATAAGTCGATAAGAGTAGGACGTGCTAACGCCGCCGTGCTTGACCGTGTTACAATAGATTATTACGGCGCTCCGACCCCGATTCAGCAGATGGCCGCCGTATCGGTTCCCGAGCCGCGCACACTTATGATACAGCCGTGGGATGCTTCTACCTTAAAGGATATTGAAAAAGCAATTCTTGTTTCTGATATAGGAATAAATCCTCAGAACGACGGCAGGGTTATAAGGCTATCGTTCCCGCCGCTTACCGAGGAACGCCGCAAAGAGGTAGTTAAGGATGTACGCAAGGCGGCCGAGGATAATAAGGTGGCAATAAGAAATACCCGCCGCGATTCGATTGAAAAGCTTAAGGCTATGAAAAAATCCAACGAAATTACCGAGGATGACGAGCAGAACGGCGAAAAGAAGATTCAGAATTTGACCGATAAATACTGCAAGGAAGTAGACGAGCTTGCAGCCGCAAAGGAAAAGGAAATTCTTGAAATCTAAGGACTTAAAACCGAAGCGGCGCACCGTTGTGTGCGGCCGCTTTTTTAGGCAGGTGTGTTAAATTTGTCATTCTTTAAAAAGAAGAAAAAATTCGAACGCGTGTTGCCCCGTCATATAGCCATAATAATGGACGGCAACGGCCGTTGGGCAAAAAAACGCTCTCTACCGCGCTCTGCCGGTCATTCCGCAGGCTCTAAAAACTTCAAAACCATAGCGAGATACTGCAACAAAATAGGTCTTGAATACCTTACGGTTTATGCCTTTTCAACCGAAAATTGGAAGCGCCCGAAGGAGGAAGTGGATAACATTATGAATATTCTCCGCGATTATTTAAAGGACGCCAAAAATTTTAAGGATGAGAATATACGCGTAAAGTTTATAGGCAATATATCGCAGCTTGACGAGGATATAAGGGAGCTTATCGACGATGCCGAGCGCGAATCCGCAGACGCTACGGGACTTCGCCTTAATATTGCGCTTAATTACGGCGGCAGGGACGAAATTACCAACGCCGTACGGGAAATAGTAAAGGAAAAGATACCGTATGATGAGATAACCGAAGAAACCGTTTCCGAGCACCTTTATACCGCAGGTCAGCCTGACCCTGATTTTATAATAAGGCCGAGCGGAGAATACCGACTTTCAAACTATCTGATATGGCAGGCGGCATATGCCGAGTATTGGTTTTCAGATGTGCTGTGGCCGGATTTCGGTCCTAAGGATTTGGAACGCGCGATTGACGACTATAATCACCGCAGCCGCAGGTTCGGCGGAATTTAATTAAAGGAATAGGTGAGAATATGAAAACCCGAATTATCTCAGGCGTTGTTATGGCGGCGATACTTGCAGCCGTAATTATAGGCGGCGGTTATTTTCCCGTCATTATAACTGCGGCGCTTGCAATTCTTAATCTTACGGCGTCATACGAGCTTTTGCACAACGCCGCCGGTATAAAAAGCAAGGCGGCTCTTTTGGGCGCAGGCATTTATTCGGCGCTTGCGGTTTTTCTGCTTTGCGGATACGGCGCAGCTTTATCGGGTGTTAAGTTAGGATTTACCGAGCTTACCGTTGTTTACGGCATATTTGCCGCTTGTGTTACGCTTTATAATCATAAGGATTTTACCGTTAAAGAGATAGCTTCGCTTATGGGTATGCCGATTGTGCTTTCCTATGCCTTCGGCTGTCTTGAGGGGGCGTTGAACCATTCCGACGGAATATATTATTTATTGCTTCTGCTCAATTTTTCAAGCGTATGCGATATGGGCGCCTACTTTGTCGGAAGCACACTCGGCAGGCATAAGCTTTGTCCGCAGATAAGTCCAAAGAAAACGGTTGAGGGTGCGTTAGGCGGAATAGTATCAAGTCTTATTGTAACGGTAATACTAACCTTGTGCTTCGGCTTTGCTTCAAGACTATGGGTTACGCTTTTGCTTACGGTACCGTTCTGTATTCTCGGTATGGTAGGAGATTTGTTTGCTTCCGCCATAAAGCGCGGCGCAGGTATAAAGGATTACGGAAAGCTGATACCCGGTCACGGCGGCATACTTGACCGGTTTGACAGTATCCTTATGATAGCGCCCTTGCTTAACATATTTATCGGGGCCGGTATAGTGTAATGAAAAGTATAGTTATTCTAGGGTCCACGGGCTCAATCGGAACGCAGGCGCTTGAGGTCGCAAAACGCGACGGTTATAATGTAATAGGCCTCGCCGCAGGTAAAAACGCCAAGTTGCTTGAAGAACAGGCGAGAGAATTTTTGCCTGACGCGGTGGCAATGTTTGACGAAACTGCCGCAAGGGAGCTAAAACTACGGCTTTCGGATACCGACATAAAGGTTTTATCAGGAATTTACGGCGTTTGCGAGCTTGCTGCCTTGCAGTGCGACACAGTGCTTGATTCCATTGTCGGAATTGCGGGACTAAAACCCGCTTTAAGCGCAATAACGGCAGGGAACACCCTTGCGCTTGCCAACAAGGAAACCCTTGTCGCAGGCGGCGATATTGTAAACGCTGAGGCTAAAAAGCACGGGGTTAAGATAATACCGGTTGACAGCGAGCATTCGGCTATATTTCAGTCCTTACAGGGAGCACCCGATAAATCACTTAAAAAAATACTGCTTACGGCTTCGGGCGGACCTTTCTACGGAAGAAGCAGAAAAGAGCTTGAAAATGTTACCGTCAAGGACGCGCTTAATCACCCTAACTGGTCTATGGGCGCGAAAATTACGGTGGATTCGGCAACCCTTATGAATAAGGGACTTGAGGTTATAGAGGCTGTACATCTTTTCGGCGTAAAGGCGTCGGATATTGAGGTACTGGTTCACCGCCAAAGTATTCTTCATTCCGGGGTTGAGCTTTCGGACGGTGCGGTAATAGCACAACTCGGCACACCCGATATGCGGCTTCCGATAGCCTATGCGCTTACCTATCCCAATCGCAGTGAAACGGCTTTCGAGCATTTAAGCCTTGCTAATGTCGGTACTCTTACCTTTGAAAAACCGGATACCGAAACCTTTAAATGCTTACCGCTCTGCATTTCGGCAATAAATGCGGGCGGAGTGGCGCCGGCGGCGGTAAACGGCGCTAACGAGGAAGCGGTAAGGCTGTTTTTAGAGGGGAAAATAAAGTTTTTACAGATTGCGGAACTTGTGGAAAAAGCGCTTATTTCGGTTAATAATAAAAATGATTTTACACTTGAGGATGTTTTTGAAGCCGATAAATCGGCGCGGATACTTGTTCGCGAATTCGCTTTACGGTAAAATGCGGTATTATATAAGTTTAGTGGGTGATTGTTATTTCTGCCGTTGCAAATATCTGGAGCAATGTGTGGCCTTATTTGGTCGCCGTATTGCTGTTCTTAATATTGATAATCATACATGAATTCGGACATTTTATAGCCGCAAAGCTTATGGGAGTAAGGGTAAACGAGTTTGCTGTGGGCTTCGGTCCTAAGCTGTTTTCAAAGCGTATAGGCGAGACTGTGTACGCCGTAAACCTTATACCCCTAGGCGGATACTGCGCTATGGAGGGCGAGGACGAAACCAGTACAGACAGCCGCGCTTTTTGTAATAAAAAACCTTGGCGGCGGTTTATAATAGTTATAATGGGGGCGCTTTTTAATCTGTTGCTGGGGCTTATAATAGTAGCCTGCATATTAGCGCCCGATAAAAGATTTACTTCAACCGTCATAGCCGAATTCAGGGATAATTCCACAAGCAGCAGTAAGCTTATGGTAGACGACCGTATTATGGAGGTAGAGGGAAGAAAAATCTATACCACCTACGATTTAAGCTATGCCTTTACAAATGTAAAGGACGGTAAAGTTGATATGGTCGTAAAACGCGACGGCAGGAATGTAGCGCTTTCGGATGTTGAGTTCACAACACAAGAGGAAAACAATATAAGCTATCTCACGGTGGATTTTTATGTTTACGGTATAGAAAAGAATTTTAAAACTTACGCCGTGCAGACGGTGAAGACCGCGGTTTCTTATTGCGCTGTTGTGTGGCGCTCACTTATAGACCTTGTAAGCGGTAAATACGGTATAAGCGCGGTTTCGGGACCTGTGGGAGTTACGGCGGTAATCGGAAGCGCCGCAAGGGAAAGTCTTAGAAATATTTTGCCTATAATGGCGCTTATAACCATAAATCTCGGAATATTTAATTTACTCCCTCTGCCTGCGCTTGACGGCGGACGTCTGCTGTTTATACTGATAGAGATGATATTCAGAAAGCCCGTTCCTCAAAAATACGAGGCGGCGGTGCATACGGCAGGGTTTATAATTCTTCTGATTTTTATGCTGCTTATCACGGCAAAGGATATATGGTCGCTTATAACGGGGTGAAAAGATGTTTTTAAATTCGGAAACCGTAAAGGTTAAGGTTGGCAATAAATATATCGGCGGCGATGCACCGATTACGGTACAGTCAATGCTCTGCGCTCCTGCGCATAGCATTGAAAAAAATGTCGAGCAGGCTAAAGAGCTTGAACGGGCAGGCTGCGATATTATTCGCATTTCTGTACCCGATAAGCAGGCGATAAAAACCCTTTACGCCGTAAAGCTGGCGGTTAAAATTCCGGTGGTTGCAGATATACATTTTGATTACCGCTTAGCACTCGAAAGCGTTGCCGCAGGGGTAGATAAGGTGCGTATAAATCCCGGAAATATCGGCTCGGACGACAGAATAAAAGCGGTTGCCGACGCCTGCCGCAACAAAGGTGTACCTATAAGAATCGGCGTGAATTCAGGCTCGCTTGAAAAGCATATTCTGGAAAAATACGCCTCTCCCACACCTGAAGCTATGGTTGAGAGCGGAATGTACCATATTTCTCTGCTTGAACGCTATGATTTTACCGATATTGTTCTTTCCCTAAAATCCTCCGACACAGCAAAAATGTACAGGGCATACACGCTTGCCGCTGAGAAATGCCGTTATCCGCTTCATCTCGGCGTGACCGAGGCGGGTACGGCTGAAAACGGTGTTATTAAGTCTGCCGCCGGAATAGGCGGACTCCTTTTAAGGGAAATCGGCAACACAATACGCGTATCGCTTACCGACGACCCCGTCAAAGAGGTCGAGGCAGGCATAAAGCTCTTAAAAGCGATAGGCTTACGCAAGGGCGGAATCAGGTTTGTTTCCTGTCCCACCTGCGGAAGAACAAAAATTGATTTGATAAATATAGCAAAGCAGGCGGAGCAAAGACTGAAAGACTGCAAAAAGGATATAACCGTAGCGATTATGGGCTGCGTTGTAAACGGACCGGGCGAAGCGAAAGAGGCAGATATCGGAATCGCGGGGGGAGACGGCTGCGGCGTACTTTTCAAGCAGGGTGAGATTGTCCGCAAAATACCTGAGGAGCGTCTGCTTGAAGAGCTGATAACGGAAATTGAAAAAATGTAATGGAGCTGTAAATATAAATGATTCTGTTTTCGGATGTATTCGGTTTATGTTTAAAAAATGAAATACCTGAGGGGTTAACGGATGCCGAGGTAAAAAATTGCAGCCTTGATCTTGATAACCGCAACTTGTGCGCACAGGTTTATACCGATAAATATATTACGGGAAGTACATATCTTGAGCTTTGTGGAAGAATAAAGCAGTCGTTAAGGCTTGATAATTTAGAGCTTGATTTTACATTTGCGCCGAACGCCTTCTGTGCCGATGCGTGCGCTGACATTGCGGAGGAACTGAAACGCAAAAACGCCGCTTTAAACGGCTATTTCAATTCGGCTGAATATGAGGTTAAGCAAAACAGCGTTGTAATTACTTTAAAATTCGGCGGTTTTGAAGTTATTAAAAACAGTAGCTTTGAAAAGGATTTTAAGGCGACGGTAAAGCACAGATTTTCAAGGGAGGTTGAACTTTCCTTCGGCGGTCAGCTTAAAGATGTGGAAATCGAGCTTCCGCCCGTGAGCGAGGCTCCGTCTGAACGCCGCGAAAGCAATTCGGTAAAATCCCAAAAGCCCAATGCAGAGCGGCAAATTAAATTTGAAAAAAGGGATACCCGTCCCGAAAACGGATTTGTTTATCTTGACAACCCCAAGCTTTTTTACGGCAGAAGTATAGACAGTAATGTTAAGCAGATGATAGATATTACTGATGTGGACACAGAAATCTGCTGTTGGGGCGAGGTGTTTGATAGGGAGGACCGCACCGTAAAAACAAAGCGCGGCGACAGAATAATAGTAAATTTCTGCTTCAGCGACCAGACAAATTCGCTTTATGCAACCCTTTTTGTCGACCCCAAGCATATAGGCGATATAGCGCCACTTAAAAACGGAGCATATGTGCTTATAAACGGTACATATGAGTTTGATAACTACAAAAAAGAATTCGTGGTACATCCGCGCGCTATGGCGCTTTTGCAGAAATATACCGAAACCGACGGGCACGAAGGCGAAAAACGCGTTGAACTGCACTGCCATACGAATATGTCCGCTAAGGATGCGACCTCTTCTGCGGCTTCTATTGTCCGTCAGGCGTATAACTGGGGGCATAAGGCCGTTGCAATTACCGACCACGGCGTTGTTCAGGCATATCCGTCGGCGGCGGGCGAGGTTAAGGCCATCCGCAAAAGCGGCGGGGAATTTAAGGTTATTTACGGCGTAGAATGTTATTTTGTTGACGATACAATAAACGATATAAGCAAGCTGAACGCTAAGGAAATAGCTAAAATCCGATATCATCAAATAATACTTGTAAAGAATCTTACGGGGCTTAAAAATCTTTACAAGCTGGTATCCGAAGCACATATTCACGATTTCCACGGCAGACCTATAACCCTCCGCAGTAAGCTTGATTCTATGCGCGAGGGACTGATTAT
>JAEDML010000057.1 GCA_016303035.1 Clostridiaceae bacterium
AAGCTGCTTTCGGACAATGCCGTTTTCTTCTTCCTTAATTCATACACAGGCGGACTTTCGCCCACAATTTTAAATTATATGGTAAAGCAGTATATAGCCGGTAACCGCGGCGGAGAAATATTCACAGACGAAATAGGTCTTCCCGTTACCGACCGCGATATAGTGCTTCCCTGCGGTAATACAACAGTCTGGAAAAGATGATAATGGATAATATAATCGAAGTTAAGAATGTGACCTATGAATACAGCGAGGATAATATATCCTATGCCGCACTGAAAGATTTCAGTCTTAATATTGAGCGCGGCAGCTTTACTGTGATTCTCGGTCACAACGGCTCGGGTAAATCAACCCTTGCAAAGCTTTTAAACGGTCTTTATAAGCCTACTTCGGGCGATGTGCTTGTAGACGGAATAAATACAAAGGACGAGAAAACCGAGCTTGAAATTAAACGCAAGGTAGGTATGGTTTTTCAGAATCCCGACAATCAGCTTGTAGCGTCAATTGTCGAGGAGGATGTAGCCTTCGGACCCGAAAATTTGGGACTTGAGCCTGCTGAAATACGAAAGCGAGTGGACGACGCGCTTAAATCGGTAGATATGTATGAGTACCGAGAATCAACGCCTCACCATCTTTCCGGGGGACAGAAGCAGCGAATTGCCATTGCAGGAATAATTGCAATGCAGCCTGAATGTATCGTGCTTGACGAGCCTACTGCAATGCTCGACCCCAAAGGCCGCGCGGAAATTATAAGTACGGTTCGCCGGCTTAACATCGAAAAGGGAATAACCGTTGTTTTAATTACCCACTATATGGAGGAGGCGGAAAACGCCGACCGCGTATTGGTAATGAACGATGGCGGAATAATTGCCGATTCGACTCCCAAAGAGGTTTTTTCAAATGTTGAACGCCTTAAAAACGTAGGACTTGACGTTCCGCAGACAACCGAGCTGTTGTACCGTCTTAAATCAGCCGGTTTGCCTGTAAACACACATGTAATTTCAATAAAAGAAGCAGCCGATGAAATAGAAAGGGCGCTTCATTCGGAGGATAACTGATTTTGCCGATTTTAGAGGTTAAAAATTTATCCCATTCCTACGGCGGAAATACACCGTTCATCAACGATGCGGTAAGCGATGTCAGCTTCGGTATCGAAAAGGGTGAAATAATAGGTATTATCGGCCATACGGGTTCGGGAAAGTCAACGCTTGTGCAGCATCTTAACGGCCTGCTTAAACCCACTGAGGGCGAAGTGCTGCTTAATAATGAAAATATATGGGACAACCCTAAGGAAATTCGCAAGGTGCGTTCAAGGGTGGGTCTTGTTTTCCAATATCCGGAATACCAGCTTTTTGAGGAAACGGTTTACGCCGACATTGCTTTCGGTCCCAAAAATATGGGGCTTGCAGGCGATGAGCTTGATAAAAGAGTACGTGAAATTTGTAAAATGATAGGCGTTAAGGACGAATATCTTGAAAAATCGCCCTTTGACCTTTCTGGCGGCGAAAAGCGTCGGGTCGCCATTGCCGGAGTTATGGCAATGCGGCCGGAGATTATTGTTTTTGACGAACCGACTGCAGGTCTTGACCCTGCAGGACGGGAAAGCGTAATTGAGATTATAAACAACTACCGCGCCGCAACGGGCGCTACCGTAATTGTGATTTCCCACAGTATGGAGGATATGGCTCTTATTGCCGATAAGATTATTGTTATGAACAACGGTAAACTTTTTATGTTCGATACCGTGGAAAATGTCTTTTCAAACGGCGATGAGCTTCGCAAAATAGGACTTAATGTTCCGATTGTAACAAGGGTTTTTGACGAGCTTCGCGGCCGCGGTATTCCGCTGCCCGAAAATGTTTTTACCGTAAAGCGCGCAGTTGAGGAAATCACTGCTTTAAAGGCAGGTGAACGCAATGCTTAGGGATATTACCTTCGGTCAGTATTACGACTGTGATTCGGTAGTACACCGAACCGACCCGCGTGCAAAAATAGTTTTACTTATTCTTATAATTGTTTTTATCTTTCTTGCAAAAAACATTTTTGCGCTGCTGTTTTGCACCGCCTGTGTTTTTGCGATTATATTTGTATCGCGCGTACCGATAAAGCTTTATATTAAAAATCTTAAAGCTATACTTCCCATACTGATTTTCACCGCTGTTATAAATATGTTTTACGGTGACGGCGGCACAGTCTTGGTTCAGCTTTGGAGGCTCAGCATAACTACTGCGGGTATTTACAAGGCGTTTTATATGGCTTTGCGTATAATACTTCTTATCTTCGTAAGCTCTGCGCTGACCTACACCACAACCCCCAATGATTTGACAGACGCTATTGAAAGACTTTTAAGTCCTTTAAAATTTATAGGACTTAAAAATGCCGTTCATACGCTTGCTATGATGATGACCATTGCGCTGAGGTTTATTCCGACCCTTGTTGAGGAAACCGAAAAAATTATGAACGCGCAGAAAGCAAGGGGAGCCGACCTTGAAAACGGAAACCTTAAACAAAGGGTTAAGGCGCTTGTGCCGATATTGATACCGCTTCTTATTTCCTCGATAAGGCGCGCTTACGAGCTTGCTGAGGCTATGGAATGCCGCTGCTACTGCGGAGGCGAGGGGAGACAGCGCATGAAGCAGCTGAAATTAAGGCCTGCGGATTATGCTGTTTGCGGAGTAACGGTATGCTGTTGCGCCGCCGTCATACTGCTTAATATTTTTCTTTGAAGGTTAATTTAAATTTTCGGTGATTTTATGAAAAGAATGCTTCTTACAATTTCATATGACGGAAGCGCCTACCACGGCTGGCAGGTACAGCCAAACGGAATCACCGTACAGTCTGTTTTGCAGGATTCGCTTGAAAAGCTCATCGGTACACGGCCGGGCGTTACAGGCTGCAGCAGGACCGACGCCGGCGTGCATGCGCTTGAATTTTGCTGTCACTTTGACTGTGAGGATTTCTTACCCGAAATTACCTTTGTAAAGGGTTTAAATTCGGTGCTTCCTAAGGATATTGCCGTAAAGGATTGCCGCCGCGTAGCTAATGATTTTCATGCAAGATACTCCTCAAAGGGTAAGCAGTATGTTTACAGGATTTATAACAGCGCTGTGCGCGATCCGTTTAAATCAAGATATGCTTGGCAGATAGAACGCGAACTTGATATAGACCGTATGAATGAATTTTGCGCAAAAATTTGCGGAACTCACGATTTCGCCGCATTTTCCGCTTCCGGCAGGACAGTCAGCGATACCGTACGAACGGTAAGCGAGTGTTTTGTAAAAAAAGATGAAGATTTTATACTGCTTAAAATCACCGCAGACGGGTTTTTATACAATATGGTAAGAATTATTACAGGGACTGCCGTGGGTGTGTCGGACGGTAAAATTTCACCTTCCGATACCGATTATATATTTGCCTCCGGCGACCGCTCCGCCGCGGGAATTACGGCTCCGCCGAACGGTTTGTTTTTAAATAAAGTTTTATACTGATAAGGTGGTATTAAATGCCTGATTACAAGAAGAAGCGCGTAAGCCGTATTCGCTCCGCGCCCAAACGCCTGAAAAAATCCAGAATACAAAAGAAAAACTCTGCTCCGCTTACGGACGATATTAAAATGCGCCCTGCTTCGCGCAAAAAGCAAACAAAAACACAAGACGGTATGCGCGTGGTAAAGGGAAATAAGCTTGAGCGCAGAAGAAAATTAAAGGCCTTTGCAGGGGCGGCGGCGCTTATTGCCGTTGTCTTAATTGTATTGGAGCTTGTTTTGCCGGTAGGTATAGGCGAGACGGTAGGCAATGCGGTTGCCGTTATGGGCTCCGGGGATTATCCTATTGAGCTTAACGGTGCCGAGGTGCTGGATTCGGTATCAAAGGGCGCATACTACTATGTAATTACCGATAATTCGGTCAGTGCCGTTTCATCCGGAGGTAAAACGATTTTTTTGAAGCCGCACGGCTTTGAAAATCCTATATTAAAAACCTCTTCAACGCGCGCACTTGTATTTGATCAGGGAGGAAATACCGCTTTAATTTATAATTTAAGTAAATTAAAAACAACCTTTGAAAGCAAAAACAAAATTATTACCGCCGCGATTTCACGCTGCGGAGTTTTCGCGGTGGTTACACGCTCCGAAAGCTACGCTTCAACTGTGAGCGTATATGATAAAAATTCCGCGCTTATATATGAGTGGTATTCGTCTTCGGATCTTGTAAACAATGTGGCAATTTCTCCGAACGGTAAAAAAATTGCGGTTACCACCCTTAATTCCAACGGCGGTAAATATAAATCAAATCTTTATGTGCTTACCTTTGATTCTGCAAATCCCGTTTTCAGCGAAAGCTTTGAGGATACCGTAATCTACGGTATTGACAGCACACAAAGGGGCGGCTTTGCAATAGTAACCAAGAATAAATTTGAGTTTATTAAATGGGGTAAATATGAGCGCAGGGAATATACGAACGACTATTCTATTTCAATGTTAAGGGCAGGCTCCGGTGGCTTTGCGGCGGTGTTTAACCGTGAAAATGACCGTACAGATAATCGCTTGGCGGTATTTTCAAGCTCGGGAGAACTAAAGCACGAGTTTTCATTCAGCGGAGTTATAAGTGATATTGAAATATCAGGCGGTCATATTTATTGTATGAGTGATAACGAGGTTAGTATTCTGAATAACGACGGATCCGTTCTGCGAAAGGCGGATTGCGGCTACGGCGGCGTTCGCATATCGGTACTCGGTGCAAACAGCGTTGCAGTGATAACCGACAACGGTATTTCAAAGCTTAATTTAAAGGAATAATTTTTTACGGAGGAGAATTATGAGTATAATTATTGACTTAATCGTAATTGCCATAGTTGTTTTAACGGCGCTGCTCTCGGCAAAAAGAGGGTTCGTCCGCTGCGTAATAGAGCTTGCAGGTTTTATAGCCGCGGTATATATTACCTTTGCTTTAAGCGCTCCGCTTGCAAATGCTACATATGACAGATTTGTTGAACCTGCGGTTATATCGTCCGTAACATCGGCTTCTAATGATACTGCGGACGATGTTGTAGACGGCGTTTGGAATGCTCTGCCCGGCTTTATTAAGAGTCACGCCGATACTATCGGACTTTCAAAGGAAAATCTTAACGACAAAATAGCGGGAAATATTGAAAACGGCGCGCAGGCGGCGGTAGAGAGTGCGTCACAGGCGGTAATAAAACCGGTTGTAACCGGAATTTTAGGTCTGCTTTACAGCCTTGTGATTATGCTTATTCTTATGATTGCCGTTAAGTTCCTCGCAAAATTTTTAAACAAGCTGTTTTCCTTCAGTCTTATCGGAAAGTTGAACCGCGTGCTCGGTTTTATTGTGGGAATATTCAAGGGCATAATCATCGCCTTTGTATTCTGCATAGCTGTTTCACTTATTGTTTCATTTACCGCTAACGGTATTTTGATATTTACAAAAGAAAATATTGACGGTACTGCGATATTCAGCTATATTGTATCTTTTTCACCGTTCAAGTAACTATTTCAAGGAGTATTTCAAATGACACTTTGCTCAAAATGTAAAAAGCGTCCGGCAGTCGTGTTTTTGTCCGACGCGTCAAACCCTAATTCAGAGCCCAACGGGCTTTGTCTTGTATGCGCTAAAGAGCTCGGCATTAAGCCGATAGACGATATGCTCAAAAAAATGAATATATCCGATGAGGATATAGAGCAGATGAGCGACCAGTTTATGGATATTATGGCGCTGAATGACGAAAACGGCGATGACGCCGATCTTAATGACGATACCTTTGGTCTTGGCACCGCTCCCGCATTCCCGTTTATGAATAAAATATTCGGCAGCTTTACACAGGGCGGCAAAAATTCGTCCGACGCGGAAAAACAGGAGGAAAAATCCGAAAAGGATCAGAAACCGAAGAAAAAACGCCGCCGTTTTATGGAGCAGTACTGCACCAACCTTACCGACCGCGCAAAGCAGGGACAGCTTGATGTGATTATAGGCAGAGAGCGAGAGCTTTACCGCACAATTCAGATACTTTCCCGCAGGACCAAGAACAATCCCTGCCTTATAGGGGAACCGGGCGTCGGCAAAACCGCAATCGCAGAGGGTCTTGCGCTTAAAATTGCCAACGGTACGGCACCTGCGCGGCTTCTTGATAAGGAAATATATCTGCTTGATTTAACGGGACTTGTAGCCGGAACACAGTTCAGGGGTCAGTTTGAAAGCCGTGTTAAGGGCCTTGTAGAAGAGGTAAAAGCAGCAGGTAATATTATTCTGTTTATAGATGAGATTCATAATCTTGTCGGAGCCGGAGATTCCGCCGAGGGCTCAATGAACGCCGCAAATATACTTAAACCGGCGTTATCCCGCGGAGAAATTCAGGTTATCGGCGCAACCACCTTCAAGGAATACAGAAAATATATCGAAAAGGACGCCGCGCTTGAACGCCGTTTTCAGCCGGTAACGGTAGAAGAACCGTCTATAAGCGATACTGTAAAGGTATTAAAGGGTGTAAAGAGCTATTATGAGGGTTACCACAATGTGGTAATACCGGATAATATTATTGATAAAGCCGTAATGCTGTCCGAAAGGTATGTAACCGACCGTTATCTTCCCGATAAGGCAATAGACCTGCTTGATGAAGCCTGCGCCTGCACAAGTCTTGAAAACAAGGCGGTAGACGAGCTTTATACGGTAAATAAAAAGGTGGCGGAATGTTCTGTAACGCTTGAGGAGCTTGAAGCAAATGTCGAAAATCCGGATTACGAAAAACAGGCTTTAATAAAATCAGACCTTGAAAAATACAAAAAACGCGCGTCGGAGCTTTGCAGCGTTGCCGCGGATAATGTTGTAACCGACAGGCAACTTGCAAAGGTTATTGAGCTGTGGACAGGGATTCCCGCTTCCAAGGTTCAGGAAAGCGATTTAGTAAAGCTTGCTTCGCTCCAAACGGAGCTTAACCGAAGGATAATAGGGCAGGAGGAGGCTACACGCCTTGTTACTGCCGCCGTAAAGCGTTCAAGGGTTAAAACAAGCGCTCTGCACAGGCCTGCCTCATTTATATTTGTAGGTCCTACCGGCGTCGGAAAAACGCAGCTTGTAAAGGTGCTTTCGGAGGAACTTTTCGATACGCCCGAAACCATGATACGCCTTGATATGTCGGAGTTTATGGAAAAGCATTCCGTTTCAAGGCTTATAGGCTCGCCTCCGGGCTATGTAGGATATGACGAAGCAGGCCAGCTTACCGAAAAGGTACGCAGAAAGCCGTACTCGGTTGTTTTGTTTGATGAGATTGAAAAGGCTCATCCCGATGTGCTGAATATATTGCTCCAAATACTGGACGAGGGCAGAATTACCGATGCTCAGGGAAGAACGGTAAGCTTTGAAAACACCATTATCGTTATGACTTCAAATGCAGGAAGCGACCGAAGCGAAAATCTGCTCGGTTTCGGCAAAACCCAAAGCGAGGCTTCAAAGGAAAAGGCGGTAAAGGCGCTTGAGGAATTCCTGCGCCCCGAGTTTTTAGCGAGGGTTGACGAGGTTGTCGTCTTTTCTCCGCTTTCATATGATTCGCTTTGTAAAATTTCGGCACTTATGCTTGACGAGCTTAAGGAAGCGCTTAAAGAAAAGTCAATTGACTTCACATATGATGAGAATACATGCAAATATCTTGCGGAAAAATGCGGCGGCGGCAAGCGCGGCGCGCGCGAACTGCGAAACATCATACGGCGTGAAATTGAGGATAAGGTAGTCGACGTCATTATTGACAGCGGTGATAAAAACCTTACGGGCGTATCGGTAACTTCCGATAACGGAATTAAAATTGATGTTAAATATGCGTAATTAAAACAGCAGCCGTACGGCCTTTAAAGGGACTGTACGGCTGCTGTTTATAATGACTATAGAATGTTGAAACGCAAAAAAGCGTTTCAACAAGCCGATTT
>JAEDML010000058.1 GCA_016303035.1 Clostridiaceae bacterium
GATTCGGTAATTATGTCTATCGGTACATCACCGAATCCGCTTATCCGCTCTACAACCGAGGGTATTGAAGCCAATAAACGCGGCTGTCTTGTGGTTGACGAGAATATGAAGACTACCAAGGACGGGGTTTATGCAGGCGGTGACGCCGTTACGGGTGCCGCAACGGTAATCCTTGCAATGGGAGCCGGTAAAACGGCGGCGAAATCAATCGACGAGTATTTGAAAAACAAATAAAAATAAATACTTTAGGTTGACAAAGTTAAGCACATGTGCTATTATCTTACAGTATTTTAATTTGATAGAGGTGCGAACCTTCAATATCTGTATTAACGGTTTGCCGGCAGGCATAATGCAGAGAGGGGAGGATCGCCGAAACAGCGGGAATTCTGCCGATGCACCGCTGTTGGTCTGTTGCAGAATATGTAACCGACTGTCACAATCGTGGAGCGCTATCGGTAAATCTGTACTTTTATCGTGATTGCGCAATCTCGCAATCACGATTTTTTTAGGGGGATAATGATGAAAAACAGTAAACTAAAGAAAATTCTGGCTGTTATCGGAATCTGCTTTGCATTCGCGTTTGCAGCAGCTTCCATTACAGTCGGAGCGGAAGACGCAGGCTCTGATACCTTTGTCGTTGATGTAGACGGCGAAGAGGTAGAATATGACCTCTCGGACGGCGATTCGGCGCTTGAATATGTCGAGGGCTATGCCGACAACCTAAGCTCCGATAAATCGTTTGAGGCTCATTTAAGCGACGCTATCGGTAAGGTTCGCGAATCTATCGGCGCATACGCCACCATATGGTCGCTTTTGCCGCCGATTATCGCAATTTTGCTTGCGCTTATAACAAAAGAGGTTTATTCCTCTCTGTTTATCGGAATTTTGGTAGGCGGCGTTATTTATTCGGGCTTTAACTTTGAAAAGACGGTCGTTCATGTATTCAGCGACGGTTTTATCGGCAGTGTTGCCGATTCCTACAATGTAGGTATACTTATTTTCCTTGTTATGCTCGGCGCTCTTGTAGCAATGATGAATAAGGCAGGAGGATCTGCGGCATTCGGCAGATGGACTACAAAACATATTAAAACAAGAATCGGCGCGCAGCTTGCCACCATACTTCTCGGCGTTCTTATCTTTATAGACGATTATTTTAACTGTCTTACGGTAGGCTCGGTAATGCGTCCTGTAACCGATAAGCACAAGGTTTCCCGTGCAAAGCTTGCTTATCTTATTGACGCTACGGCGGCTCCCGTATGCATAATAGCGCCTATTTCTTCATGGGCGGCAGCAGTAGCCGGCTTTGCAAAGGGCTCGGGTGCTGCAAGCGGAATTTCGCTGTTTGTAAGCGCTATTCCCTATAACTTCTATGCGTTGCTTACCATTGTAATGATGCTCTTCCTCGCCGTTTCCAATATGGACTACGGACCTATGAAAAAGCATGAGGACAATGCTAAAAACGGCGACCTCTTCACAACCGCGGTTGAAGAGGTAACCAAAGATACCGACGAAAACTCAAAGGGCAGGGTGTGCGACCTGGTTGTTCCGGTTGTGTTCCTTATCATTGCCTGCGTAATAGGTATGATTTACTCAGGCGGATTTTTCACCGCAGGTGAGGACGGATACCGTAATTTCATTACCGCTTTTTCAAACAGTGACGCCTCGGTGGGCCTTGTTTACGGCTCGTTTATCGCCGTCATTTTCACCGTAATATTCTTTATTTGCAGAAGGGTTATTTCCTTTAAAGATTGTATGGCATGCGTTCCCGAGGGCTTTAAGGCTATGGTCCCGGCAATTATGATTTTGGTCTGCGCATGGACTCTTAAATCTATGACCGACAGTCTCGGCGCTAAAATCTTCATTTCTCAGCTTGTAGAAAACACCGCCGGCTCATTCCAGAGCTTCCTGCCTGCGATTATATTCCTTATCGCTGTAGGACTTTCATTTGCAACGGGAACTTCATGGGGAACCTTCGGAATACTCATTCCGATAGTATTAAGCGTTTTCGGAGCAGAATCGGGAAATATTACGATAGTTTCAATTTCCGCATGTATGGCAGGCGCTGTCTGCGGCGACCACTGCTCTCCGATTTCGGATACAACAATTATGGCTTCTGCAGGCGCACAGTGCAATCATATTAACCACGTTTCAACACAGCTGCCCTATGCGCTTACCGTAGCTGCCGTTTCTTTTGTAAGCTACATTATTGCTGGCTTTGTTTCAAACTGGCTAATCGTACTGCCGATAGCTATCGTTTTAATGCTTGCAACGTTGTTTGTAATAAGCAAGACAACAGCAAAAAGAGCCTAATAAATTTATTGAATATTTATTCCTGTAATGCTAAAATAGCATTACAGGAATATTTTTTTACGGAGTTGTAAGATTTGGAAAAAAGAAAACTTGAAAGGTACGAGGAAGCGGAACGCAGTATTATTAAAAAATACCGCAAGAAAATTTGGAATAATTTTATTTCCGCGGTTAAGGAGTATGAGCTGATAAAATCCGGAGATAAAATCGCCGTCTGTATTTCGGGCGGAAAGGATTCAATGCTGCTTGCAAAGTGCGTTGAATTGCTTTCGCGCTACAGCGAAGTGCCGTTTGAGGCGGTTTATCTTGTAATGGACCCAGGTTATAACCGTGAGAACAGAGAGCTTCTTGAAAAAAATGCCCAAACGCTTAATATAGATGTAAAGATTTTCGGCAGCGATATATTTGAGGTTACAGAGCGCGCGGGCGGATCGCCCTGCTATCTGTGCGCCCGTATGCGCCGCGGTTGGCTTTACAGCAAGGCGCAGGAGCTTGGATGTAATAAAATTGCGCTCGGCCATCATTTTAACGACGCAATAGAAACCCTGCTTATGAGTATGATGTATTCCTCCGAAATCAAGACCATGCTGCCTAAGCTTAAAAGCACCAATTTCAGCGGAATGGAGCTGATAAGACCGCTTTACAAGGTAAAAGAGGACGATATAATTTCATGGGCGAATTATAACGGTCTTACCTTTTTGCAGTGCGCCTGCCGTTTTACTGCTGACAGCGCTTATAACGAGGGTATGTCAAAGCGCAAAGAAATAAAAGGACTTATTAAGGAAATAAAATGCATAAATCCAAATGTAGACGATAATCTTTTCAGAAGTATGCATAATGTAAATCTTGCAACTATGCCGGGCTACCGCGACAGCGATTCCGGCAGTATACACAGCTTTCTTGAAAGGTATGAAGAAAAACACGGGGACGAGTGATTTAATTAACTTGAAATATATGGATATTAGTGTTATACTATCATTAACGCCATCTGATAAAAGGAGCGAACATTTTTGGAAAATTCCAAAACAGGATTAAAAAAATTTATATATGATTTTAAGCGGTATCTGCCGCTGCTTTTCAATTTAGCCTCAAAGGATATTAAGGTCAAGTACCGCAGGTCGGTGCTCGGCATAGCTTGGAGTATTTTAAATCCTCTGCTTACAATGCTTGTGTTAACGCAGGTATTTCAAATGCTTTTAAGGGTGCAGGTTGAAAATTTTGCGACCTATTATATTGTGGGTTCTTCGCTTTGGGCATTTTTTTCGGAGTCAACCTCTCTTTCGCTTTCCTCGATACTCGGAGCCTCTTCGCTGATAAAAAAGGTTTATATTCCGAAATATATGTTCCCGCTTGAAAAGTGTATTTTTGCGATGATTAACTATCTTTTCAGCCTTATAGCCGTATTCCTTGTAATGATAATTCAGGGTGTTTATCCTACATGGACTACGCTCCTTGCGGTTTTGCCCATACTTTACTGCTTCGTTTTCTGCTGCGGTTTCAGCCTGATTCTTTCGGCTGTAACGGTGTATTTCCGCGATATGGCGCACCTTTACAGCGTTTTGCTGACAGTTTGGATGTATCTCACTCCTATTTTATATCCGATTTCGCTTATCCAGGACAAGCCGATTATTTATAATATAGTAAAACTTAATCCGATGTTTTATTATGTTGAATACATTCGCGATGTTATGATGTATAACACTGTACCGGGTATTAGGGATAACCTTATCTGTATCGGTTTTGCGGTTGTGTTTTTGGCGCTTGGCTCGCTAATCTTCAAAAAGTGCGAGGGTAAGTTTATTCTTCACATTTAAAACGGAGGAAGAAAGGCAAATGAATAAAGAAAACGCGGTTGAATTGCGTAATATAGAAATGCATTTTAATATGAGCAAGGAAAAGCTTGAAAGCTTTAAGGAATATTTCATAAAGCTTGCAAAGCGTCAGCTTATGTTTGAAGATTTTAAGGCGCTTGACGATGTATCCTTTGATATTAAAAAGGGCGACGTTTTCGGTATTGTAGGTCTTAACGGAAGCGGAAAAAGTACCACGCTTAAGATAATTTCGGGTATTTTAAAGCCTACAAAGGGAACGGTTGAAACAAGCGGAGTTATCGCGCCCTTGATCGAGCTCGGTGCAGGTTTTGATATGGAGCTTACCGCAAGGGAAAATATTTATCTTAACGGCTCGGTGCTCGGGTATTCAAGAAAGTTTATGAATGAAAAGTTTAACGATATTGTTGAATTTTCCGAAATGGAGCAATTCCTTGATACCCCGATGAAGAATTATTCGTCAGGTATGGTGGCAAGAATCGGCTTTGCAATAGCGACGGTTACAACGCCCGATATTCTTATTGTTGACGAAATCCTTGCCGTGGGAGACTTTTTGTTCCAGAAAAAGTGCGAGGAAAGAATCAACGCAATGATGAACGATAATACCACGGTTATTATCGTATCACATTCCATTGAGCAAATAGAGCGTCTTTGTAAGCACTGTGTTTGGCTTGATAAGGGTAAGGTAAGAATGATAGGCGAAACGCAAGAGGTATGCAACGCCTACAAAAATGAGGCTCATTAAATAGGTTAAATAAACAGGGCGTGCAGCTTACAAAACAAACTGCACGCCCTGTTCATATATGTGAAATTATGATTTTTTACAGCGGATTTCTTGCTCGGGACGGTAATTTTCCGAATTTCTTGCGGTATTGCTTGCTGAAATGGCTGCTGTCGCAAAATCCGAGTAATTGGGCTATTTCGGTTATTTCTTTATTGCTTTCCTTTAAAAGCGAATCGGCAAGGTTAAGCTTTGAATCTATAATATATTTATGTAGTGTCGTTCCGGTGGTAATCTTCATTATTCGGTTAATGTAGGCAGGATGATAATTAAATTCTCGGCACACATCAGAAGCGCTGTGAACAACGGTAAGGTTTTCGTTTACATATTTAACTATTTTCTCAGAAAGGCGGATAACCTGTTTACCGTAGGGCTTTCTTTGGTGTTCATCAAGCAGTCTGGCCGTAATAATTAAAAGCTGAGTTAAATATGAATTAGCCATCGTTTTGTAATTTACATTGCGGTTTTTAAATTCTTTGCTTATTTTTTGGGTAAGTAAAAATACTTCGGGCAGTTCTTCAATAAAAAAAGACTTGTTAAACAAGGGATTATCAATAAATCTAACCCGGCTTTCGGAACGGTTAAAATCAAAATTGTCGCCGTAGGCGTAGAGCTGATCGGATTCACTGACGGTGCAGCTGTCGCTGAAGCTGAAAAAAATATTAAACAGTGAGAAACGACCCAGAGTATTGTACTCGTCTCCCGGGCGAAGAAAACAAATGCTTCCTTTATTTAAAACACGGCAGCCGTATTTTGTGACGAATTCGCAGGAGCCTTCAACAACGCACATAAGCCGATAGGTATATGAACGTTTAATTATCTCAAATTTGTCTTTTATGTAACTTTGGTTTGTGTTAAGTGCAAAATCTACATGTTTAACAGTCGGGTATATATCACACAGTTTAAGCGAAATTTCTTTTTTCAAGGCAGGTTCACCCCCTAAACTCTATTATAAATATAAATTATTATTTTGTAAATAATTAGTTCGTTTTTTACTGTTATGTGTATTTAAAATTCTATTGTTTTTATAAAAAAACTGATAATATAAGTAAAAAGGGGGAATTTTAAAATGAAAAATTCTTTAAACGAAACAAACAAAAGTTATGAAGTAACGGTTGTAGGCGGCGGCTTTGCAGGTCTGTGCGCCGCAATAGCAAGCGCAAGAAACGGCGCAAAAACAGCTTTAATACATAACCGTCCGGTGCTGGGCGGTAACGCTTCAAGCGAAATTCATGTAGCGTCAGGCGGCGCCAGTCATATGGGCGAAAGAAAAAATGTACGCGAGGGCGGAATTATAGATGAAATTTTCCTTGAAAACCGGCATATAAATTCAAATGATTCTCCGGCAGTATTAGATATGCTTTTATGGTCGAAGGCTAAGTTTCAGGAGAATCTTGACCTTTATTTAAATACCGCCGTAACTGATGTTTACACCGAAAATAATAAAATAAAATCGGTTGACGCAATCGGTATAACAAACGAAACAAAATATAATTTCAGTTCAGATATTTTTATCGACTGTACGGGCGACGGAATGGTAGCCTACCTTTCGGGAGCTGATTATATGACAGGCAGGGAAGGCACCGCTGATTTTAATGAAAGCGGCGCGGTAAGCAAGCCGGACAATATGACAATGGGAAATTCTCTGCTTATGAAATGGGAGGATACGGGTCATCCCGTAAAATTTATAAGACCTGATTGGGCGTACGATTTTAAGGATAAGGATTTAGGCAATCTTACGGCGGACGACGAGGGTTATTGGTGGATTGAGCTTGGCGGAACAGAGCTTGATATAATAAAAAATTACGACGAAATTGAAACCGAGCTTAAAAGAATTGTAGCCGGTGTTTGGGATTATATAAAGAACAGCGGTAAATTTGACTCGGATAATTATGATTTAAGATGGGTAAGCACCGTTTCGGGAAAACGCGAAAGCCGCAGATTTATAGGCGATTACATTTTAAATGAGAACGACCTTATAAACGGCAAAAAATTCGACGATGCGGTTGCCTACGGCGGCTGGCATATTGATTCGCACGAGCCTGAAAAGTTTCATCACAAAATGCGCGAGCTGGACGGCCTGCCCGATAATTGCGAAAAGGATAAATCTTATCATCTTAATGATATTTATCAAATTCCGTACAGATGTCTTTATTCCCGTAATATAGATAATCTTATGTTTGCGGGCAGAAATATAAGCGCAACGCACAGAGCCATCGCTTCAACCAGAGTTATGCTTACCTGTGCAATTATGGGACAGGCGGCGGGGACCGCCGCGGCAACGGCTGTAAAAAACAATTTGAATCCGCGTAAGACAGGTCAGAAATTTATAAAGCAAATTCAACAGCAGCTCTTAAAGGACGACTGTTATATACCCTCTGTAAAAAATGAGGATGAAAGAGATTATGCAAGGGTATCTGTGATTAAATGCTCGTCCCAAACATCAGGCAACGAGTGCGAGAACGTAATTAACGGTGTGTCGAGAATCGTAAAGGATGAAAGCAACTGCTGGGAATCAAATGAAATTAAAGGAAAAGAATGGATAAGCTTAAAACTTCATAAAATTACTTCGGTTGGGCAGATAAGAATCTATTTTGATTCCGACTATTCTCTCGAAATTTATCCTACACAGGCAAAATGGCACAGGGCAAATATTATAACCGAAAAAACGCCTGATACAATAGTTAAGGATTTCAGCATAGTTTTGTTAAAAGAAGGCAAAGAGATTTTAAGGGAAGAAATTAAAAACAATTATCAGCGTATGTTTGTAAAAAACCTTGATGATATAAGCTGTGATGAAATAAAAATCGAAGTTTCGGCAACCCATGGCTGTAAA
>JAEDML010000059.1 GCA_016303035.1 Clostridiaceae bacterium
CAAATAGCTTAAAGCCCAAATCGTCAAGCTTCTTTGCAAGCGATACAACCTCTGTCTGGTCGTGACTGTCAACACTTATCAGCACGCCGACATTATCATTGAAAATAGAGGATTTAAGCATAATTCCCGCCGAGGTAAGTCCTTTAAACAGCGCCTCTTCGAGCGTTCTGCCGAGTCCTAAAACCTCACCCGTGGATTTCATTTCCGGTCCTAAATAGGAGTTAACATCGGTAAGCTTTTCAAAGGAAAAAACCGGAACCTTAACCGCAAAGTAGGGCGGAGTTCTGTAAAGCCCCGTACCGAATCCCAGATCTGTCAGACTGCTGCCTGTCATCACTTTCGAGGCAATATCAACCATAGGTACCCCTGTAACCTTGCTTATGTACGGCACAGTTCTGGAAGCGCGCGGATTTACCTCTATTACATACAGCTCATTTTTATAAATAAGGTACTGTATGTTTACAAGTCCTTTGGTTCCAAGGGAAAGCGCCAGCTTTTCGGAACATTCGTTAATTCGCCCTATCATTTTATCGTTTATGTTATATGGCGGATAGACGGCTATTGAATCACCGCTGTGTACGCCCGCACGCTCGATATGCTCCATAATTCCCGGTATAAGAACACTCTCGCCGTCCGAAATGACATCCACCTCAAGCTCGGTGCCCGGCATATATTTGTCTACCAGTACGGGGTTGTCTATTCCCTGCATAAGAATACGCTTCATATAAACTTCTGTTTCTTCCGCGTTATGGACTATCTTCATATTCTGACCGCCTATTACATAGGACGGGCGGAGCAGTACCGGATATCCGAGGGTGTTTGCGGCTTCAAGCGCATCTTCAAGCGTTTCGGCGCCCATACCGCGAGGACGTTTGATTGAAAGGCTTTCGAGCAACCCGTCAAAACGCTCGCGGTCCTCAGCGGTGTCAATACCCTGAGCCGATGTGCCGAGTATTTTAACGCCGTTTTCATCAAGGAATTTTGTCAGCTTAATAGCGGTCTGACCGCCGAAAGCAACCACTACGCCTATCGGCTTTTCAACCCGTATTATGTTCATAACATCCTCTTCGCAAAGCGGCTCGAAATAAAGCCTGTCGGCAGTATCATAGTCGGTCGAAACCGTTTCGGGGTTGTTGTTTACTATTACAACATCATATCCGAGTGATTTTAATGTCCATACGCAGTGTACAGAAGAATAGTCAAATTCGATACCCTGACCTATCCTTATCGGTCCGGAGCCCAAAACCATTATAACCGGCTTACCAGAGCGCTTAAAGGCGCGCGCCTCGCAGTCTTTCTCATACACGGAATAAAAATATGGCGTTACCGCGTCAAATTCCGCGCCGCAGGTATCTACCATTTTATATGAAGCGTGCGCTTTCGGCAAATCGTTTGTTTTAGAAAGCCTTGCAAGCGCCTTATCGGTAAACCCAAGGCGTTTGCCCTTTAAATAAAGCTCGCTGTTAAGTCCGTTTTTTATACTGTTTTCATATTCCGCCAAATTAAGCAGCTTATTTAAAAAGAAACGGTCTATGCGTGTTATCTCAAAGATTTCTTCTACCGATATCCCGCTTTTAAGCGCCTCAAAAACCGTAAACAGTCGGCGGTCGTCACGGTTTTTCAGGCGTTCGCGTATGTCGGCATCGGAATACGGTGTCAGATTAAGCGTATCAAGTGAAATTTCCGCTCCCCTGACCGCCTTCATAACCGCCGCTTCAAAGCTGCGCGCAATCGCCATAACCTCGCCCGTTGCCTTCATCTGTGTGCCAAGCTCCCTCGAAGCGCCGACAAATTTGTCAAAAGGCCATTTCGGCAGTTTTACGACGACATAATCGAGAGCCGGCTCAAAGCAGGCGCAGGTTTTACCCGTAATATCGTTAGTTATCTCGTCAAGCGTGTAACCTAAGGCGATTTTGGTAGTGATTTTTGCGATAGGATAACCCGTAGCCTTTGAAGCGAGTGCAGAGGAACGCGAAACGCGCGGATTTACCTCTATTACCGAATATTCAAAGCTATCGGGATTAAGCGCGAACTGGCAGTTACAGCCGCCTACAATACCGAGAGCCGAAATAATGTTAAGCGACGCACTGCGAAGCATCTGATATTCCTTATCCGAAAGGGTAAGCGCAGGAGCTACAACGATACTGTCGCCCGTGTGAATACCTACGGGGTCAAAATTTTCCATACTGCATACGGCGATGACATTCCCTGCCGAGTCGCGCATGGTTTCAAACTCGATTTCCTTCCAGCCGAATATGTATTTTTCTACAAGTATTTGGGTTATAGGAGAAGCGTCAAGCCCCGTTTTGGCGGTCACCTTAAGCTCTTCGGGCGTATATGCAACGCCGCCGCCCGCGCCGCCCAAGGTAAACGCAGGGCGAACTATTACGGGATAACCTATTCTATCGGCAATACTCAAAGCGGCTTTCACATCGTTTGCTATGTCCGACGGTACTACCGGCTCGCCGATTGACTCCATGGTTTCCTTGAAAAGCTGTCGGTCCTCCGCCCTGTCGATTGCTTCGGCGTTGGTGCCTATAAGCCTTACGCCGTTTTCGGCTAAAAAGCCCTCCTTATTAAGCTGCATTGCTATTGTAAGCCCTGTTTGTCCTCCGAGTCCCGCAAGCAGACTGTCGGGCTTTTCTTTAAGGATTATGCGTTTTACGGTTTCCTCGGTTAAGGGCTCAAGGTATATTTCGTCGGCAAGCGCCTTATCGGTCATAATTGTAGCGGGATTTGAGTTTACAAGCACTACATTAACGCCCGATTCTTTCAGCACTCTGCACGCCTGTGCGCCGGCATAGTCAAACTCCGCCGCCTGGCCTATTACAATAGGGCCCGAGCCTATTACCATTACCTTTTTAATTGATTTATCAAGCGGCATTTACATTTCCTCCGTATGCCCAAGGCTTTCGATAAAACGGTCAAATAAAAACTCGGTATCGTGCGGTCCCGAGCAGGACTCGGGGTGAAACTGCACCGAAAAAGCCGACTTATCGGGATAATCTATACCCTCGCATGTTCCGTCATTGGCGTTTACAAAGCTGATTTTACCGTTTTTGACCAAATCCGAAACCACGGCGTAGCCGTGATTCTGACTTGTTATGTAAGTTCTTGTTCCGTTTGCTTCTTTAACCGGCTGGTTTACACCGCGGTGTCCGTATTTAAGCTTAACCGTTTTACCGCCCATAGCAAGGGCAAGCAGCTGATGACCGAGACAAATACCAAACATCGGTATTTTACCTGCAAGCTTGCCGATTTCTTCTATCTGCGCCGTGTTTTCGGCAGGGTCGCCCGGTCCGTTTGAAAGCATTACCCCGTCAAAACCGCCGCCTAAGATATACTCGGCGGAAGTATCGGCAGGCAGCACGGTAACGGTACAGCCGCGTTTTAAAAGCTCCCTAATTATATTGCGCTTAGCGCCGTAATCAATAAGCGCTACGCGGTACTTTTCGTTTTCGGCTTTATAGGTGCGCACCTCGTGTTCGGTAACGCTCATAACCGCGTCGGTAATTTTATAAGCCTTAATAGAATCTAAATCAGCAGGCGGCGCTGTGCATATTGAAGCGTTCATAACGCCGCGCTCGCGTATAATTTTTGTAACCTCGCGCGTATCAATACCGTAAATACCCGGTATACCGTTCTTTTTAAGAAATTCATCAAGCGTACCGCCGCAGCGGAAATTTGAAGGCTTTTCGCACTTCTCGCTTACAACATAGCCCTTTACAGAGCATTTGCCCTCAAAATCCTCTTCAATAATACCGTAATTTCCTATAAGCGGAAAGGTTTGAAGCACTATTTGCCCGTAATAGCTTTCATCGGTCAGTGTTTCTATATATCCGCACATTCCCGTTGTAAAAACAAGCTCGCCTATACTGTCGGTATCCGCCCCGAAGGAAAAGCCTTCAAAAACGCTTCCGTCCTCCAATACCAAATATGCCTTTTTATCCATAATCATCAACCCAGAGTAGCCGCCATAACGGCCTTAATTGTGTGCATACGGTTTTCCGCCTCGTCAAACACTATCGAAGCAGGCCCCTCAAACACCTCGTCGGTGACCTCCATACTATCCCTTGAAAAGCGCTCGCCCATTTCCTTGCCTATCGTGGTTTTTAGGTCGTGATAGGCAGGCAAACAGTGCATAAATACTGCTCCTTCACCCGCTTTTTTCATAAGCGCCGCGTTTACCTGATAGGGCGACAATGCCCTTATGCGCTCCTCCCAAACTTCATCAGGCTCGCCCATTGAAACCCAGACATCGGTATAGATAACATCGGCGCCCGATACGGCTTTATCGGGATTTTCACAAAGGTTAATTTCACCGCCGGATACCTTTGCAAGCTCGCGGCATTTTTCAACAAGCTTAGAATCGGGGAAATAATCCTTAGGCGCGCAGGCGGTAAAGCTCATTCCCATTTTAGCGCAACCTACCATAAGCGAATTACCCATATTATAACGGGCGTCCCCCATATAGACAAGCTTTATTCCTTTAAGCTTTCCGAAATGCTCCTTAATTGTCAGAAAATCAGCAAGAATCTGCGTAGGGTGAAATTCGTTGGTAAGTCCGTTCCAAACGGGAACGCCTGCGTAACGCGCCAGCTCCTCAACAATTTCCTGTCCGTAACCGCGGTACTCGATACCGTCGAACATACGGCCTAACACCCTTGCAGTGTCGGCAATGCTTTCTTTTTTGCCTATCTGCGAGCCCGAGGGGTCAAGATATGTAACATTCATACCGAGGTCATGCGCCGCGACCTCAAAGCTGCAACGTGTTCTCGTACTGGTCTTTTCAAAAATCAGCGCTATATTCTTGCCCGAGCATATATTATGCGGTATTCCGCATTTCTTTTTATATTTAAGCTCGGCGGCAAGATCGATAAGACAGGCAATTTCCTCGCCTGTAAAATCAAGCAATTTTAAAAAGCTTTTTCCTTTAAAATCCATATTTTCCTCCTATAAGCACGCTTTTTTTATTACTTCAACCGCCGTTTTAAGCAAATCGTCGGGAATATTAAGCGCCGGCAGCAGTCTTACCTTATTTTTTGCCTTTATTACAAGCACTCCGTTATCAAGACAGCGGTTTATTACCTCAGACACATCTCGCTCGGTCTCTATTCCGAGCATAAGTCCCATACCGCTTACCGATTTTACGCCCTTAGCGCCGGTAAGGCTTTTTACTATATATTCCGATTTTCTTCTGACGCCGCCTAAAAGCTCATCGTCGATACGGCTGAGCACATTTACCGCCGCCGCACAGCACACGGGATTACCCCCGAAGGTTGAGCCGTGCGAGCCGACGCCTAAAACATCCGCCGTTTTTTCGCCGAACAATGTAGCTCCCAGCGGAAGTCCGCCGGAAAGCCCCTTTGCGGTTGTTACGATATCGGGCGTAATACCGTAATTCATATATGAATAAAGACTGCCGCTTCTGCCGTTGCCTGTCTGAATTTCATCGGCTATAAGCAATATATCATTTTTTTCGGCAATTTCCGCGGCCGCCGACAGAAACTCCCTTTCAAGCGGAATTACGCCGCCCTCGCCCTGAATACACTCAAACATAAAAGCGGCGCATTTGTTTGATTGTAGCTTTTCTTTAAGGTCTTCAATATTGTTGGCTTCAACATAATCAAAGCCTTTTGTAAGCGGCTGAAAATCCTTATGAAATATCTCCTGCCCTGTGGCGGCAAGGGTGGTTATCGTCCTGCCGTGAAAGCTGTTTTTTAGGGTTATAACTGTACTGTAAGCACTTCTCTTTTTTGAGGCGGCGTATTTGCGCGCCGCCTTTATTGCACATTCATTAGCCTCGGCTCCCGAATTTGAAAAAAACACCTTTTTAAACCCGGTGCGGTTGCAAAGCATTTCGGCAAGCACGGTATCAGGCTCCGAATAATAAAGGTTTGAGGTATGCTGAAATTTAGAAAGCTGTTTTGTTACCGCATTTATCCATTCATCATCGCAAAAGCCGAAGGTATTAACGGCTATTCCGCTGCCCATATCTATGTAAGTTTTTCCGTTATTATCAAACGCAAGCGAGCCTTTACCGCCCGTTATCTCAATCGGAAAACGGGCATAGGTCGCCGCTATGTATTCTTTATCCTTTTCTTTAACGCTCATTATTCTTATCCTCTGTTACCATGGTTCCCGCACCCTCGTCGGTAAGTGTCTCAATCAGCAGTGCGTGCGGAACCCGTCCGTCCATAATAATAACCTTGTTAACGCCGCGGTTAATCGCGTCAAGACAGCATTCGACCTTGGGTATCATTCCTCCCGAAATTGTGCCGTCGTTGAACAGTTCCACCGCTTCTTTTGTATCAATGCAGGGAATAAGTGAGGACGGGTCGTCCTTATCCTTTAAAACGCCTGCAATATCGGTCATAAGTATCATTCGTTCGGCCTTCATTCCGCCTGCGATGTAGGCGGCGGCGGTATCCGCGTTTATGTTGTATACATTGCCGTCACCGTCACAGCCGACGGTTGAGACAACCGGAATATACCCGTGGTCAAGCAAATCGGTTATAGGCTCGGTATTAACGCCGGTTATTCTGCCGACAAAGCCGAGCCTTTCATCCTTAGGGGCAGCCTCTATCATATGGCCGTCTATACCCGAAATTCCCATTGCCTTGCCGCCCTTTATTTCAAGCAGATTTACAAGACTCTTATTTATCTTGCCGGCAAGGACCATCTGCACTACCTCGGCAGTCTCCCTGTCGGTAACGCGAAGTCCCTCGACAAAGACCGATTCCTTGCCGATTTTTTTAAGCATTTCGGTAATTTCGGGTCCTCCGCCGTGAACCAAAACCACCTTTACGCCGATAAGCGACAAAAGGACAATATCCTCCATAACCTGCTGTTTAAGGCTTTCGTTTATCATAGCGTTGCCGCCGTACTTTATAACAACTATTTTTCCGTAATATTTCTGAATATACGGCAATGCCTGAGTAAGTACCTCGGCCCGCTGTGCATTGGTAATGTTAACCGACATTTTAATTTCCTTTCTGCCTGTGAAGTGATAAATTATGTCTTTTAGGTGCGGTAGTCGCCGTTTATTTTTACATAGTCGTAGGTAAGATCGCATCCCCACGCCGTGGCTTCATATTTACCGCTGTTAAGATTTATAAGTATTTCTATTTCGTTTTCAAGCAGGATTTCCTTTGCCTTTTCCTCGGAAAACTCTATTCCTACTCCGTTTTTGCATACATCTATTTTCCCTTTTGGAGATTTAAATGCGACATCTATTTTTTCTATGTCAACATCGGCTCCGCTGTAGCCGATAGCACATAACACGCGCCCCCAGTTGGCATCGGCGCCGAACATCGCCGCCTTTGTAAGGGATGAGCATATAACCGATTTGGCAACGGTTTTTGCAGTACCGATATCCTTACCTCCGCTGACACGGCATTCAAGCATTTTGGTAGCGCCCTCGCCGTCGCCCGCAATACAGCGGCAAAGATAAACGCACACGGTATTAAGCGCCTGCATAAACGCCTTGTAGTCTCCGTCTTCTTCGGTAATTTCACTATTGCCCGCCATACCGTTGGCAAGAACGGTCACCATATCGTTAGTAGAGGTATCGCCGTCAACGCTTACCATATTAAAGGTATTCTGAATATCG
>JAEDML010000060.1 GCA_016303035.1 Clostridiaceae bacterium
AAGGCGGCCTTTTCTGTATAACGACGGCGCTTCGCCGTACTCCGACTTAAAAACGCGGTTAAAGGTTGACAGGGATTGAAACCCGCAACCTAATGCAATTTCTATAATCGGCAAATCTGTAGTTTCAAGCAGTTTTTTTGCATATTTTATTCGCCGCTGTCTTATGTAATCCGTGGGCGTAATTCCCTTTTCGTATGCAAAAACACGCGTAAGATGATCTATGCTCAGTCCGCAGTAATCTGCAACGCTTTTAACCGTTATATCATCTCTGAAATGTATTTTTATATACATTTCCGCTTTATCGGCATATTCATTTCCGGATAGCGGCAAGCGGCTGGGCATATTAAATTTCGGAAATATACTCATTATAGAATTTAAAATACTTATTTTGCTTTCCAATCCTATTTCGCCGCACTCTTCAAGAAGATTACATAATACAAGAAAAGCATTTAGCTCATCACCAGATAAAACCGATACATTTTTAATTTTTCTGCGGCTTAGAGAAAACAAAAAGGAATCGGGCAAAATATTTTCGTAAAAGCTTAAATTATATAAAACGGTTTCTCCCTTAAAATTAAAATTATGAAAATCGTTAGGCGTGATAAAAAATGCCATGCCGGGGCATAAATTATAGCTTACTCCGTCAAATTCCGACACTCCCACACCAGATACTATTATCTCAATTTCATAGTAATCGTGCAGATGTACCGGGATAGTAAAATCTTTAAATATGCGCTTTTCGACGCTTAAAAGGCGGTCGTCTCCTATGCATACCTTCTTTTCATATAGCATAACTTCCTGATTCATAAAATCACCGCCATCAAAATATTATATAATTAGTATACAGCGTTTTTCGAAATATTCAATAAAAATATCGTAAAATGATAATTAAATATCGCAAAATGAAATGAAATTCTCTGTTTTATGTTGTATTATCATAATATAAAATACCTTGAAACGGAGAATTTATATGATAAAAAACGAAATTTTAAAATGGAAAATGGAATTTAAAGATTACGGGATTTTCGATTGCAGCCCTCCCTGCAGTATGTACTCGGTTCTGTTCGCAAACGGAAAAATCAGCGACCCATTTTTCCGTGACAACGAATATGCGCTTACAGACCTTTCAAGAAAGGACTGTGAATTTTCCTCTGTCTTTAATGTAACCGAAGAAATGCTTTTAAAAGAGCGGCTTACGGTCGATTTTGAAGGAATAGATACGGTAGCTGACATTTATATTAACGGTGTAAAAACAGGTTATGCCGACAATATGCACTGCGAATGGGAATTTGATATAAAGCCGCTTGTCACACTCGGAGAAAACAAACTGCTTGTGCACATATATTCTCCCGTTAATTATATGGAAGCAAAACAGGCGCGCCGCCCTATAAAGGATCATGCCGATGCCATGTGGGGCTTCGGACAAATACGCAAGTCTTCCTGTATGATGGGCTGGGACTGGGCACCAAAGCTGCCCGATATGGGACTTTACAGAAAGGTCTATATAACCGCGTACGATTCTAAAATAGATGACATTTATGTTCGCCAAAAGCATTCAGACGGCAAGGTTTATCTTGACATCACTGCCGAAGTAATCGGCGATATAACTTCGGCAAATGTTTATATAACCGCGCCGGACGGCACAAAAACCGAATATCCGCTTAATAATCTAAGATGTGAAGCAGTCATCGACAATCCGCAGCTTTGGTGGCCCAACGGCATAGGCGAGCATCCGCTTTATAACGTACAGGTTAAAATTTACCAAGATACCGACATTGTAGACGAAAAGCAGTTTAATATCGGTCTTCGTACAATGGAAGTAAGCACTGCAAAGGATAAATGGGGCAGCGAATTTTGCTTTGTTGTTAACGGCGTAAAAATTTTTGCAATGGGAGCCGATTATGTTCCCGAGGATTCCATAATTCCGAACTTATCCGAAAAACGTACCGAAAAGCTTATAAAAAGCTGTGTTGATGCAAATCATAACTGCATTAGAGTATGGGGCGGCGGATTTTATCAGCATGAGTGGTTTTATGACCTGTGCGACCGAAACGGCATAATTGTATGGCAGGATTTTATGTTCGGCTGTGTTGAGGTAAAAATGTCGGAAAAATTTAAGGCCACCATGCAAAAGGAACTTATTTACAATATTAAACGCCTGCGCAATCACGCATGTATCGGTCTTTTATGCGGCAACAATGAAATGGAAGTTATGACCGATATGAGCAATAAAACCGCCGTTAACGATCATATTGAATTTTACGAGCATTTCATTCCGGAATTTTGCGATAAATACGCTCCCGATATATTCTACTGGCCGTCTTCCCCATCATCGGGTGGAGGATTTTCAGACCCTAACGGAGACGATAACGGCGATCAGCACTATTGGGGTGTATGGCATGGCAGTGAGCCGTTTGAAGCCTACCGAAAGCATTTCTTCCGTTTTTGCTCCGAATTCGGATTTGAATCCTTCCCGTCTGTTAAAACTATAAATAGCTTTACTGAGCCCGAGGACAGAAATCCCCTCTCTTTTGTGATGGAAAGCCATCAGAAATGTATCGGCGGTATAACAAAATTGATTAACTACACTACAACTAAATACAAATATCCTACCGACCTGCACAGCTTTATTTATACAACGCAGGTAATTCAGGCGGATGCTATTAGGTACGGCGTTGAGCATTTCAGAAGATACAGGGGCCGTTGTATGGGTGCTGTTTATTGGCAGCTTAACGATTGCTGGCCGGTTGCCTCCTGGGCATCAATAGATTATTACGGGCGTTGGAAAGCATTGCATTATGCTTCAAAGCGTTTCTTTGCTCCGGTTCTCTTATCGCTCCACAAGGAAGACGATAATATCACTATTAACATATCTAATGAACGGTTGAGCAGTTTTGAGGGTAGTATAAAATACGGTATAAAGGACAGCGGGTTTGCAGAACTCTATAAAAACGAAATTCAGGTCAATGTGAATAAAATGAGCTCAAAAGACATATGCACCGAAAACTTTGCCGAACTTATAGGTACAAATGTACGCGATAAGTTTATGTATTGCGAGCTGCTTGACCGTAACGGGAATGTTATTTCCAATACAACCCTTATATTCACAGATCCGAAGTTCTTCGTATTCAAAAAAGCTGATATTAAAACAAATATCACAGGTGGTAACGGAGAATTTACGATTTATGTTCAGTCCGACGGATATGCAAAGTTTGTAGAGTTAGACTTTGAAAATACCGATGTTGTTTTCTCGGACAATTACTTTGATTTAATCGACAGCAATATCAAAACCGTTACCTTTACAACCGAGGATAAGAGCATTACCGCAGAACAGCTTCAAAATCAGCTTACCGTTTACAGCACGGCTGATATCGGGCGGTCTTAAGGTATTTATTAACAGCTTTGATATTGACAACGCTTTTGCTTACTGATAATATATAATAAATAATACTTTGGATTGGAGATTATTTATGAGATATTGTTTTATTCGATTCCCGGGCGGCAAGAGCAAGGCCTTGACCTTAAGCTATGATGACGGATGTATACACGATAGGAAACTAATCGAAACACTTAACCGCTACAACATCAAAACTACCCTTAATGTTAACAGCGGTTTTATGGCACATCAAGGCGATGAATGGCATTTAACCGCTGAAGAATTAGGAAAGCTAGCCGAATCAGGCGGGCATGAAATTGCCGTTCACGGTGCACATCATATTGCACCGGGAAAAGCCTCCGCCGTAAACGGAATTGCTGATATTTTGGATTGCCGCCGTGATTTGGAAAGAGCTTACGGTAAAATTATACGCGGAATGGCTTATCCCGACACCGGCATAACCGCAATGACAGCAGGAGTAAGCAAAAAACAGATTAAGACATACATAAAATCCCTTGGAATAGTGTATTCCCGTACCTTAGGAGCAGATAATGACAGCTTTTCCCTTCCCGAAGACTGGTTTGAATGGATACCCACAGCACATCACATCAATCCTATGCTTATGACCTACCTCGATAAATTCCTTAATGCAGAACCGCGAAATAATTACATTGCACATCAAAATTCTCAGCTTTTTTACCTTTGGGGTCACAGCTTTGAGTATGAAAACAACAAAAACTGGGATTTGCTTGAAGAATTCTGCAAAAAGGCAGGTAACCGCGACGATATTTGGTATGCCACCAACATTGAAATTTACGATTATGTAGAGGCTTTCCGTTCTCTGCGTTTCAGTGTAGACAATAATTTAGTTTACAATCCTTCTCTTTTCACCGTTTGGTTTACCGAGGATTCTGAATTATTCAGCATAAAACCGGGTCAAACGCTTAAAATATCCTAAGTCTAAATAAAACCGTGAGACTTCAATATCAGTCCCACGGTTTTTCATATAAAAAGTAATTTACTGCGCCATCACGCTTGAAAAATATTCAATTGCCATATTATACTGTTCGTCAATAGCCTTACGCTTCGCCTCAAAATCGACATTTGACGATACAATATTCAGTATTTCCGATTTTGCAACCTCGGTTCTGCCGAGAATGAGATTTACAAGCTCTTTTGCATTAGTGCCGGCGTCGGCTCCCGTAAGCTTATTACTGAGTCTTGCTGCTTCAACAACTATCTTCCCTATTATCTCCGCCCCGTAATCAAAATCGTCTGCAACTGATGTATGTGCAGTAACCTTTTGTTCAAGGTTTTGCAGCGGCGTAGGGGTTTTGCTTTTTTCAGCTGTATCAAGTTGCTTTTTTAGGCGAGCAATTTCGGCGTCCCTTTCGGCAATCTCCCTTTTAAGACGTGTAACCGACAAATTGGCGTTTTGAAGCTGTTCAAACAGCGCTGTATTTTGTATTAAAAGCTTTTTCTTACGCAAAACAGCCCCTCCTATTTTTCTTCGTCAAGCGGTATTTCTACCTGAAGACTTCCGTTTAATACTTTAAGCTTTTCACAGACATCGGCATCGTAAAAGCCGCTGTCCGTGGGAAGATTTTTCTTTTTTACAAGGTAGTTTATAAGCGATGATATTAAATAATAAATTACCGCAAAAACGGGAACACCGACAAGCATACCGAGCACGCCGAACATTCCTCCGCCGACAACAATTGCGAATACGACCCAGAGTGCCGAAAGTCCCGTAGAGCTTCCAAGTATTTTCGGACCGATAAAATTACCGTCAAGCGCCTGAAGCAGTATGATAAATATAACAAAATACAGGCACTTTATGGGGCTTGTAAGCAGTATCAAAGCCGCGCACGGTATAGCGCCGATATACGGTCCGAACACCGGAATAACATTGGTAACGCCGACAATTACCGCCACAAGCATAGGATACGGTATTTTCAGTATCGAAACGCCGATAAAGCATAAAATACCTATTATAAACGAATCCATAAGCTTACCGTAGATAAATCCGCTGAAGATTTTGTGACTTTTTTTGCCTACCTTTAGCAGTCGCTCTACAAACTCAATTTTCATACAGGCAAATAAAATCTTTCGTCCCTGCTTTGCTAAAACTTGCTTGTTGAAAAGTACATAGAGAGCGAACATAATGCCGATTGCAAAATCCTTTAAAAAGAACACAAAGTTCATTACTCCGTTTGCAAAATATGTTGCCCATGAATTTACATACTTCGTAAAATCGTTCTGTAACCAGTTCTTTTCATAATTAAGGATAGAGTTGAACACATCGACTACATTCTTATTTTCCTCAAGTAGTTTACTAATGCGGTTCATAAATGTATCAATCTGCCCAGGAAGGTCAACCGCGATATTTGAAATACTGTTAACAAACTGCGGAATAACCATATAAAAAATTCCGACCAGTATTATAACAAAGGCTGCAAGCGCACCGAACACGCTTAATCCGTTAAAAACCTTACGCATAAGCTGCTCATTTTTAAATTTATGTTTTTTAAGCAGCTTTAAAAGTCCTCCGTTTATAGAATTTGCTATCGGGTTTACAAGATATGCTATAACAAACCCTATAATTATAGGACGCAGAACGCTCAAAAAGCTTTTTATGTAGGAAAAAATACCGTCGAGCCTGAAAACCAGAAAGAAAAACAACACACAGGCGGCGATGACAAAAAAAGCGGTTAAACCGGCATAAAAATATTTACTTTTATAAATCTTTTTGTTTTCGTCTTTCATTTACTCCCCGCCCTTACAAAGTGATAAATTTTTGTACAGCGTGTTATAGCCGTGCAAATTGCAATACCGAGCAATGCGCCGCAAAAATCGATAAAAACATCCCTGAATTCACAACTTCTGCCGGCAACGAAAAGCTGATGTACTTCATCGCTCGCAGCATATAAAAAACATATTAAAGCGCTAATTGCAGGTCTTATATAAAACCTAAGCTTCCGATAACTTATGACCGATAAAAACGAAAGAACACCAAGCACCGTATAAATTAAACAATGGGCTGTTTTTCTCGCCGTAAACTGCAGCGATTCAACCTTTTCGGTTTTCTCGGTATCCGTCATATCCTTAAACCCGGGGTAAACCACCGAAACAACCTTTTCAATCACACCCGCGCTTGTATTACTCGATTTTTCCGAATTCTGTGCTGAAAAAGAAAAAATAACGCACATCCAAATAAGGGTCAGAATTACCGAAACCGCCCTGAAAGCCTTGATCCTCATATATGCCTCACAAACCGTTCGCCGCCATACCTATTGCGAAGGTTGGCGGCGCGAAAAATTACTGTACTTTTTTATAGAAATTCATAGGATTAACCCAGGAATTATTTACCATGATTCCGAAATGCAGATGGTAACCCGTTGACCAACCGGTTGATCCGACATAGCCGATAACCTGGCCTTTTTTAACATAACTTCCGGACGACACAGCGATTGAAGCCATATGGGCATAATACGCCTTATAATTTGTACCGCCCTGACTTCCGTGGTCAATCGCTACATAATTACCGTAACCGCCGCCGCAGCCGCAGCTACCGTTTTTACCGTAATTATGTGTACAAGAGCCGTTTGATTTATAGACATATCCGTCGGCAATTGCAACTACGGGTTTTCCGCTTATTCCGCCTCCTGCTATATCAATGCCGTAATGGGTTCCGTTATGTACGCTGTCATTGCTCGCGTATCCTGCGCTGATATAATAATAACCGGGAACCGGCCAAAGGAATGCGCCGCCGTCATATACAACGGAAACGCCGGAATTTGACTGCATTGATCTTAATGTAGCCTGATAATCCTTTATCTGAGCCTCGACCGCCTTATTATCGGCGTTTAAATCGCTAGTCTGCGCGTTTATATTTGAAATTACGCCTTGAATTTTAGCGCTCTCACTTTCAAGCTCTTTTTGCTTTGCGGCAATTGTGCTGCGAATAGAAACCTGTTCATCAAGTAATCTTTGATTTTCAGCCTGTTTTGCCTGAAGCTCCTCAATTGCGGCTTTAATATTTTCAATCATCTTTTTATCATGAGCGGAAACAGATGCCGTAAGCTGTGAAAGCTGTAAAAAATCCGAAAAATTCTCAGCACCCAAAAGCACCTGAACATTGCTTCCCGTATTGCTCATGGA